>CAZSPW010000009.1:0-27603 GCA_964608575.1 uncultured Burkholderiaceae bacterium
CTGGCCTATCACAAAGAAACCGTGCGCCTAGGCGCTGGTTTAGATGCAGACAAAAACCTGACCACAGCCGCCCTAGAGAGTGGTTTGGCTTGCTTGCGCCGTTTTGCCGATATTTTGCAAGAGGCGCAGCCCACGCGAATTTGCGCCATCGCCACGCAAACCCTGCGTGAAGCAAAAAACGCCGCCTTATTTCAACAACAAGCCGAACGCATATTGGGCTGCCCTGTGCGCATCATCAGCGGGCGCGAAGAGGCCAGGCTGATTTATCAGGGCGTAGCTTCGCGCCTGCCGCCCAGTGCGGAAAAACGCTTGGTGATTGATATTGGTGGGCGCTCTACCGAAATCATTTCAGGCCAGGGCTTTGTTGCCCATGTGGCCGAATCGTTTCCGCTAGGCTCAGTGTCTTTATCGCAGCAATTTTTCGCCCAAGGACAACTCAGCGCAGCGGCTTTTGACGATGCGGCTGCCGGTGCTGCCGCCATCGTCGGCAATTTAGCCGTGCTCTACCCCAAAAGCGATTGGCGCATTGCTTACGGCTCGGCAGGCACGACCAGCGCCGTAGCCAGTGTGTTGGAAGCTGCGGGCTTTCCTGCCGAGCGCATCCAGCGCGCAGGCTTGGCTTGGCTGCGCGAACAATTGATAGCCGCAGGCCATAGCGAGCAATTAGATTTACCTGGCTTGAAAGATGATCGCAAAGCCGTGATCGGCGGCGGTTTGGGTACTTTACTGGGGCTATTTCAGGCGCTGGATTTAGAGGAGCTGCATATCGTCAGCGGCGCGCTGCGCCATGGCCTCCTGCAAAGCTTGCTCAAACCATAGGCTGAGATGTCTGAGAAGCTCTAGCACCCCCAAAAAACATCAATAAAGATAGCTGCTCAGGCAGATTTGGCGCCCAAAAAGCCGAAAAACGCCCTGAAAATTACGCTGTTTTGCTCTGCAGCTCTAGGCGCAAAGCCGCAGGCAGGCGCTGGCTCAAAGCGCGCACGCCCCAGCCCAGAATCAGCGCGTCGTCTAGCCAGCCGAACAAGATCAGCCAATCGGGCAAGACATCCACAGGCGAGAGCACATAAGCCAGCAGCAAGACCACGGCCAGCCTAAACCACCACGGGCAAGCCGGATGCAGAACAGCGCGCCACAACATGCGGCCATCGCGCCGCCACAGCGCCCATGCTTTGCGCCAACGCCAAATCGCCATCGCTCAAGCCCTCCAGCACGAGAAAAATTTACGCCGCCTGCGTATAAAACGCATGGCTTTGCAGCTTACGCAGGGGCGAGCCTTGCACCGCCTGCTCTATGGCCTGAATATGGCTGGGCGTGGTGCCGCAGCAGCCGCCCACAATATTCACCAAGCCCTCAGCGGCAAAATCATGCAGCAGCTTGCTCGTGACCTCTGGGGTTTCATCAAAACCCGTGTCACTCATGGGATTAGGCAAGCCCGCATTGGGGTAGCAGCTGATAAAGGTATCGCCCGCAACACGGCTCAATTCTTGGATATAGGGGCGCATCAGCGCCGCACCCAAAGCGCAGTTCAAGCCCACGGCCAGCGGCTGCATATGGCGCACGCTGTGCCAGAAGGCGGTGACGGTTTGCCCACTCAAAATACGGCCTGAGGCATCCGTCACCGTGCCGCTGATGATGATGGGCAGGCGCTCGCCCGTGGCCTCAAAAAATTCGTCTATAGCAAACAGCGCAGCCTTGGCGTTGAGGGTGTCGAATATGGTTTCCACCAGCAGCACATCGGCGCCGCCTTCCACCAAACCTGCCACCTGTTCGTAATAGGCCGCACGCAATTGTTCAAAAGTCACATTGCGCGCGCCTGCATCGTTGACATCAGGGCTGATGCTGGCGGTTTTGGGCGTGGGGCCAATGGCGCCCGCCACAAAACGCGGTTTGTCGGGCGTGCTGTATTTATCGCAGGCCGCGCGTGCCAGGCGGGCTGAGGCCACATTCATCTCGCGCGCTAGGCTGCCCATCTCGTAATCGTCTTGGGCGATGCTGGTGGCGCCAAAGGTATTGGTTTCAATCAAATCCGCGCCTGCGGCCAAATACTTTTCGTGGATATCGCGAATCAAATCAGGGCGCGTCAGGCTGAGCAGCTCGTTATTGCCCTTCACATCTTTATGAAAATCGGCGAAGCGCGCGCCGCGGTAATCGGCCTCGGTCAGCTTGAACATCTGAATCATGGTGCCCATAGCACCGTCTAGTACGGCAATACGGTTTTGCAGAATTTCAGGCAGCTCGGCGGCGCGGGTGTAGACAAGAGTTTTCATAAGCTGGGGATTGTAAACAGCAAGGGGCAAAGCCATGCTTTACCCCTGCTTTAAGCCTTAGGAAAACAATGCTTGGCTTAAACCATGCTCGTTTACTGCATCTGAATCGAGCCATTGACGCTGACTTCGACCCGCGTTTTACCTGGTTCGGCAGGAATGGCGTTATCGGCTTCCATCATGGGGCTGGCCATCATGACTTTCATGCGTGCTGCCGCCACGGGCTGCATACCGCCATATTCATTGCCGTTGATATTGACTTCGCGAATGCTGTAAGTGCGAAACCCAAAAGCACTGGAGAGCTGCTGGGCACGATTTTTAAAGGTGTTAATGGCATCCCCCTGGGCTTTAGCCTCGGCCTCGCGCTGGGTTTTGGGCGATAGGCCAAAGCTGATGCCGTTCATGCTCAGGCTTTTGATGGCGGCTGCCGTGCCCGTGATGCGGGCAAAGTCTGTGCCTTCCAGCATGATTTCGGCATAGCCTTGCCAGCCCGTGATACGGCTGTCTTTGCTATAGCGCGGGTTGATACGAAAGCTACCTGTGCTCACTTCCATTTTTTCCGCTGCGGCCTGGGGTTTAGCTTGAGCCAGCGCGGCTTCAATGGCTTTGCGCAGGCGCTCTTGCACTTCCTGCGCGGCGCTGCCTTCGAGCGTGGTGGCCAGGGTGATGCGCATTTGGTCTTGCGCCACTTCGGTGCTGGCGCTGGACTGGAAAGAAAGCACATTGTGCGGCTGGTTCATCGTGCCTGCTGATTGGGCAAAGACGGCGCTGCTGGCCAATACGGATAAGGCGGCCAAAGCAGCCAGTGTGGGGCGAAGTGCAAACATGACTTTCCTTTTAAAAATAAACCACAAAAATGCATCACGGCGCAGGGCGCAAAACCCCTGGCAGCTGGCAAGCATACACGGCATTGCGCAGCTCGGCCATGGCTTCATAGCGCGTAAAACTGCGCCGCCACACCAGCACTACGCGGCGCGTAGGGGCTAGTCCACTAAAAGGCAGATATTGAATAAAGACTTCGCTGCCCTTACCCTCTTTTGCCTTGCGTTTGCCTGATTTGTCCGATGTGCTAGCTTGAGCGGCCAGCACATCGGGAGGCACAGATAGCACAGGCACCACCGTCACGCCCATGCCTGCGGCCACCATGTGTTTGATGGTTTCTAGCGAGGAGCCTTCAAAGCTTTTTTGCATGCTGCTGGCCTCGCTGCCATAGCCTGCCCCCAAGCGTGCGGCTTCGGGGCAAACTTCCAGCACATGATCGCGAAAACAATGCCCAGCGCCCAGCAGCAACATATGTTCTTGCTTCAACTCCTCGGCGCTGATGCTGGCCTGCTGCGCCAATTTGTGCGTACTAGGCACGGCCACCATAAACGGCTCGTCATACAGCACTAAACTGGCTAAGCCGCTATCGGGAAAAGGTTCGGCCAGAATCGCGCAATCAATCTCGCCCGTGCGCAACATCTCTAGCAAGCGATGGGTGAAGTTTTCTTGCAGCATCAGCGGCATTTGCGGCGTGCGTTCAATATTGTGGCGCACCAATTCAGGCAGCAAATACGGGCCTATGGTGTAAATCACACCCAAGCGCAGGGGCGCAGCCAGCGGGTCTTTGCCGCTTTTGGCAATTTCGTAAATGCGCGCGGCTTGTTCTAGCACGGCTTGCGCTTGGCTGACGATTTCCTCGCCTATGGGCGTTAAGCCGACCTCACCCGCACTGCGCTCAAAAATCTTGGCATCCAGCTCATCTTCGAGCTTTTTGATGGATACCGACAGCGTAGGTTGCGAAATGTGACAGCTTTCAGCCGCGCGGCCAAAATGCTTCTCACGCGCTACAGCAACGATGTATTTGAGTTCGGTCAGAGTCATTTTGGGCAATTCTAAAAGTGGCGCAAAACCGCTGCGCTTCTGCTATGGTAATGGCTCATTGTTTTGGAACCTCTTATGTCACCCAACACTTTACAGCCCTTGTCGCTGGGCAACGATGTCATCACCGTGCTCAAAGACATTTTTGAAAACAAAATCCACTTCAATGCCCTGATGGGGCTGAAGGTGGATGATCTCTACACCACCCAAGCCCATGGCCACATCGTGATGCGGCCTGAGTTGTACGGCCATTACGAAGGCCAGCGCATCCACGGCGGCGTGATCAGCGCCACGCTCGACGCCATGGGCGGCCTGGCCGTGATGCTGGGCCTGGCTGAACGCTTTAAAGACGAACCTGCCATGGGCTTGTACCAACGCTTTGCCAAAGTGGGCACGATTGATTTGCGTATTGACTATTTGCGCCCAGGTGTCAGCTCAGAACGCTTCCACACCACCGCTACTTTGATTCGCCTAGGCAGCCGCGTGGGCAATACCACCATGCAATTTACCGCCGAAGATGGCACGCTGATTGCTATGGGCACGGGCGCGTATATCGTTTCCTAATGCGCGCATGATTGGAACGCTAGAAAGCATTTGCGCTTGCTATGCTTTTTGGTAGTATTTTTCATGGCCTTTTATAAATTTCAAGCCGAAAAATCTGCCTGGGCAGCTCATTTTTTTGATATGAAAATTAGCCATTCTGCGCGTAGTCGCAGAATCCCAAAAGCAGGCAAGCCACCAGTCTAAATGCTGCAACCCAAGCGCCGCATTCATGACTCCCAACCTCCATACCGAAATTCCGCGGCTACGCGCGGAATGACAGAGACTTGGAATGCAGCAATCTCCGCTCGCCTGAGGCTCCCCCTGACCCCTGACCCCTGACCCCTTACCCCTGACTGAGCTTGCCCACCCTCACCCCCAAGAGGCGTATGCGGCGGCTTAAATCCACGCGTTTGAGCGCCTGGCCTGCGGCTTGACGGATCACAGCCGCATCTGCGGTAGGCAGGTCTATGGTGTTGTCCCGCGTGGCGATAGAAAAATCGGCGTAGCGCAGCTTGATGCCTATGGTGCGCCCCACTAGGCCACGGCGCTGTAAATCAGCGGCGACGCGCTGGCATAGGGCGGTAAACATCTCGCCCAGCTCGGCTTTGTCGCGCACGGCATGCAGGTCGCGCTCGAAAGTGGTTTCGCGGCTCAGGCTGACAGGCTCAGTGCTGGTTTGCACAGCACGATCGTCGCGCCCCCAAGCCGCATCATGCAGCCAAGCTGCCGTTTTTTGCCCAAAGTTGGCGTACAAAGTTGGCAGCGGCAGCGCGGCTAAATCGGCGATGGTTTGCACGCCCAATGCGGCCAAGCGTTCGCCCGTTTTCGGGCCTATGCCGTTGATTTTGCGCACCGCCAGCGGCCAGATTTGGCTTTGCACATCGGCCTCATAAAGCACAGCGATGCCATTGGGTTTATTGAATTCACTGACCATTTTGGCCAGCAGCTTATTCGGGGCAATGCCGATAGAACAGGTCAGGCCGGTGGCATCGAAAATACTGCGCTGCAAGAGCTTGGCCAAGGCCGCGCCACCATTGCGCTGGCCGCCAGGCACATCGGTGAAGTCGATATAGACCTCATCCACGCCACGGTCTTCCATGCAGGGCGCGATCCCTGCGATCACGCTTTTAAAAAGGCGCGAGAGGCGTTTGTATTCGGCAAAATCCACAGGCAGCAAAATCGCCTGCGGGCAGAGTTTGGCGGCCTTCATCAAGCCCATGGCCGAACCCACGCCAAAAGCGCGGGCGGCGTAATTGGCGGTGGTGATGACCCCGCGCCCTTGGTAATGCTGCAGGCGGGCAAAGGCATCCAGCGGAATTTCAGCCAGCGGCAGGCCCGCGTATTGCTGGCGCATGGCCAAGTCTTGCGCTGTGGGGCGGCCGCCTATGACCAAGGGCAGAGCGCGCAATTGCGGGTAGCGCAGCAGCTCGACCGAGGCGTAAAACGCATCCATATCGAGGTGGGCGATGCGCCGCAGCTTCATGGCTTAAAAATACGGGTTTTTACTGTTAAAAAGAGGAGCTGCTCAGGCAGGTTTTTCGGCTTAAAACCCAGAAAAGCACCTCAAAAAAACGCATAAAAAATATAGCAAGTGTTTTTGCTCGGTCATTTATCCAAATTTGGAACCATCCCAGCAATTTTTGCTGTTTTTTGCCAGATTGTTCCAAATTATTGGGTAATGCTATCTATGGCCACACGAATGTCACGCAAGAAACCGCCCACGATGGCGCCCAGTTGTTCACGCGGCTGGCCGTCTGCCAATTGGATGATTTTGCTGCCAATGATGACCGCATCGCTGACCGCGCCCACAGCTTTAGCACTGGCGGCATCGCGGATGCCAAAGCCGACCCCCACAGGCGTGCTCACATGCTGGCGAATGCGCGGCACGGCAGCGGCCACGGCCGCAGTATCGAGTGCGCCCGACCCCGTTACGCCCTTGAGCGAAACATAGTACACATAGCCCGTTGCCAAGCGGCCAATTTGCGCCATGCGTTCATCGGTGGAAGTGGGGGCGAGCAGGAAGATCAAATCCATGCCCACGGCTTTGAGCTGGGCGGCAAACTCTTCGCACTCCTCGGGCGGGTAGTCCACAATCAGCACCCCATCTACGCCTGCGGCGGCGGCATCTTGGGCAAAGCTGCCCGCGCCGTGCTTTTGCTCGTAGCGCTCTAGCGGATTGGCATACCCCATGAGCACCACGGGTGTGCTGTTATCACGCAGTCTAAATTGCGCCACCATATGCAAGACTTGCACCATGCCCACGCCTTGAGCCAGGGCTTTTTCACCTGCAGCCTGAATCACGGAGCCATCTGCCATCGGATCAGAAAACGGCACGCCCAACTCAATGATGTTGGCCCCTGCAGCCACCATGTCATGCATCAGTGCGGGGGTGCAATCGGCATAAGGAAAACCTGCCGTGATATAAGGAATCAGGGCTTTTTTGCCCTGCGTGGCCAAGGCTTGCAGGGTGGCAGAAATACGAGACATCAGCGCGCCTCCTTTACGCTGATGCAGCAGCTTGCAAAGCCGCTTTGACCGCTAGGCTAACCTGCCCCATATCGGCTTTGCCTGCCAGCTCAGCCTTTACTGCGGCCATGACTTTGCCCATATCCGCCGCGCTTTTGGCGCCCACGCGTACCACGATGGCTTGCACCGCAGCGGTGATTTCGGCTTCACTCATGCGCTGGGGCAGATAGACTTTGAGCACTTCGCTTTCGGCTTTTTCAATATCGGCCAACTCGGTGCGGCCTGCGTTCTCAAACGCGGCAATCGAGTCTTTGCGCTGTTTCAGCATTTTGTCAACGATCGCGATGATGGCTGCATCATCCAACTCGATGCGTTCGTCCACTTCTTTGCGCTTCATCTCTGCCATTAATAGGCGGATGGTGCCCAAGCGCGCGCTCTCTTTGGCGCGCATGGCGGCTTTCATGTCTTCGTTGATGCGTTCTTTTAGTGTCATAGCGTTTACTCCAGTAAGGGCTAAATTGTAGTGGGCAGCAAATGCTGGGCATAAAAAAACCCGCCTTTGCTCTGGGCGGGTTTTTTCGAGGTGCTAAAAACTGAAATTAGTACAGTTTTTTAGGCAATTGCATGCTGCGCACGCGTTTCATGTGGCGTTTTACCGCTGCAGATTTTTTGCGTTTGCGCTCAGTAGTAGGCTTTTCAAAAAACTCGCGGGCACGCAAATCATTGAGCAAGCCCAGTTTTTCAATCGTGCGCTTGAAGCGGCGCAGAGCGATTTCATAGGGTTCGTTTTCTTTAACGCGAACAGTAGTCATAAAAGATCCATTTCCTTTCGAAAGGTGCAGCGCAAGGGATCAGCTGTGCAGCTGCGGTTTGCTAGCAAGCCTGCGATTATATGCTGTTTTACGCCTAATTCTGATTTTTTTGATAGCGAAAAACTCAGAAAACAAAGGTGACGAGCCTTGACCCCGGCACTGGCTCCACAGTTAGAGCTGCTTGGTTCCCCACCTGACTCGGTTGGCCGCTTTGCCATGCGGGAAGGCCCGTCGGGGCGTATTGTACGCTGCGCTGCCGCCGCTTTTACCCCCAGTCCCACACTTTTGCTGTTGCTTTTATCGTAGCCAAGCGACTAACTAAAACCCTAAAAGCCCGTCAAGAGCCACGCTTGAAGCTATTATGAGCACAGTACTGCACAACAAAACCCAACCCAGCAATAGAGGAGACAGCAAACAATGAACACCACAGCAAACCTCAGCAGCAACGCATCAGCCCATGCCCCTTGGCTAGCCCACTACCCCAAAGGTGTGCCACACACCGTTAACACCAGCGCCTGGGAGAATCTGCCCGCTTTTGTCGAAGAAAACTTCAAAAAATACGCACAAAGCCCATTGTGCTACTTCATGGGCAAAGAATATCGTTACGCCCAAATTGACGAACAAAGCCGCTATTTCGCCGCTTATTTGCAAAAAATTGGCGTGCAAGCTGGCGACCGCGTCGCCGTCATGATGGTCAATGTGCCGCAGTTCCTCATCGCAGTAGCCGGGATTTTTCGTATTGGTGCCATCTTGGTGAATGTCAACCCACTCTATACCGCACCAGAGCTAGAGCACCAACTCACTGACGCGGGCGCCAAAGTGGTCGTGGTGTTGGAAAATTTTGCCCATACCGTAGCTCAAGTACTACCTAAAACACCTAGCGTGCAAAGCGTGATAGTTGCCACTATCGGCGATATGTTGGGCATCAAAGGCCCAGTCGTCAATTTTGTGCTGCGCCATGTCCGCAAACAAATTCCAGATTTTGAAATTGCTGGCGCAACCAGCTTTAAAAAGGCTATTGCGCAAGGTAAGTCCAGCAGCTACACCCCTTATCGCGCCAAACGCGACGAGATTGCGGTGCTGCAATACACAGGCGGCACCACAGGCGTAGCCAAAGGCGCAGCTCTCAGCCACGACAATCTGATTGCCAACACCCTGCAAGCCGAGGCTTGGAATATCCCCGTGCTACAAACCAAAAACGGCCGCACAGAATTTGTCAATGTCGCCGCGCTGCCCCTCTATCACATCTTCGCTTTCACTGTCAGCATGATGCTGACTATGCGCTTAGGCGGCAGTGTGGTGCTGATTCCTAACCCACGCGACATTCCCGCCATGCTCAAAGAGCTGCGGCGCTATCGCGTCACCGCCCTGCCTGCGGTCAACACCCTATTCAACGGCCTGGTAAATCACCCTGATTTCAAAACCGTGGATTGGAGTGGCTTAAAAGTTTCCTTAGGCGGCGGTATGGCCGTGCAAAGCGCCGTGGCCGAACAGTGGCTGGCCGCCACAGGCTGCCCTATTTGCGAGGGCTATGGCCTATCGGAAACCTCCCCGGTTTTGAGCTGTACCCCTGCAGACACCAAAACTTTCTCAGGCACCATAGGCTTGCCCATGCCTTCGACCCATATGAAGTGCATAGACGACAACGAAAACGAAGTGCCCGTGGGGAGTTGGGGCGAGCTGGCAGCCAAAGGCCCGCAAGTCATGCAAGGCTATTGGCAGCGGCCTGATGAAACCGCCAAAACCATGACCGCCGACGGCTACCTGAAAACAGGCGATATTGGCGTCATGGACGAACGCGGCTATTTCAAAATCGTCGATCGCAAAAAAGACATGATTTTGGTCAGCGGCTTCAATGTTTATCCCAATGAAGTGGAAGAAGTGGTGAGCAAAATCCCGGGCGTGCTGGAATGTGCCTGCGTGGCCGTACCTGACGAACACACGGGCGAAGCGGTCAAACTGTTTATCGTCAAAAAAGACCCCAACTTAAGCGAGGATGCGATCCGCAAACACTGCCGCGAGAACCTAGCGGGTTACAAGCGCCCTAAATATATCGAATTCCGCACCGAGCTGCCCAAAACTCCAGTGGGTAAAATTTTGCGCCGCGTGCTGCGTGACAATGATCCACTGGTAAAAAAGGCATAAGAAAAATCTTGAAAAAATTCTTTACTGCCCCAGCAAAACAGATGCTTTTCTGCTCTATAATTTGCGGCTTGAAACGAGTCGGAGCATAGCGCAGTCTGGTAGCGCATCTGGTTTGGGACCAGAGGGTCGGGAGTTCGAATCTCTCTGCTCCGACCACCAATACAAAAGCCCACGCAAGTGGGCTTTTTTCTTGGCGTATTTGGCATATTGACTGGTTTTCTGCCCGTAGCTCAGTTGGATAGAGCAACAGCCTTCTAAGCTGTGGGTCGGGGGTTCGATCCCCTCCGGGCAGGCCAAGGTTTTGTTATGTGCAGCCCTCAACGATTCGGATTGCCCGCCACGCTAGCTGGCGCGTCTTGACCCTGCCAAAAATCACATTGATGGCGCAGGGCAAAATCATCCTGCACGACACTGCCACTCGCTTGTAAGCTCAATAGCTGCGGTTTGGCTATTCTAAAAGCAGGCCAAACGGCTGCCCCTTTGCGCCCAGCCACAGGCTGCTGCTGGCGTGCAAAGCTGGCCCAATAGTCCTTCATGTCGTCTGCCAATTGCTGTTGCTGGGCATCTAGGCGATAGAAGGGGTAGAAGAACAAACTGGCAAATTCGGCGCCGTGATAAGCCCCTAGATTCACACCGCTGATGTCGTTTTTAATCAAACCGCCAGCAGGCGCTTGAGCAAATTCGTAACCATACACAGGTACGCCATGCTTTGCCGCACTGCGGCGCAGGCTATCGGCATTGCAAGCGAACAGGCCATCGGTCAGCATGGCAGCCAGTGCTGCACTGCCCTTGCCGCCATAACGCGTCAGTGGATAGCGCGCTTGCAAAGTAGGCAGGGCGGCTGCGCCAAAGTATTGAGCCACGCCTTGGGCAAAAGCTGCGGGCGTATCCTGCGCTTGCAGTTGTGCTGCATTCAAAGGCTGTGGTCTGCGATGGTTGTTTTGGTTGATGCCCAGCGCCACCAATAGCGTGCCTTCATCGCGCGTGCTGCCAATCAAAAGCGGGACACGATGAAAATGGCCTTGCGCAAAAGCCGCATCAGGCGCTTGCGGCAAAACCGCGCTGCCATAAACGGGGCGCAGCGGCACCTCGGATGTGGCGCCAACACGGCCCAATAAGGGCAGCATTTTTTCTACGGGCAAGGCGCGCAAACAGGCCAGCAATTGCCTGCCTTGCCGCCCCTGGCAGGGCAATTGATGCACCAAATCCACGCCCACTTGCAAAGCCGCAGGCATGGCCTGCATCAAATGGCTGCTGCACACCCCACTTTGCACGATGGCGGCCTGGAACTGCCCTGCCATAGCGGGCGACATCAGCTGCGCGCAGACACTGGTGCCGCCTGCCGATTGGCCAAAAATCGTGATGTTATTGGCATCGCCACCAAAGGCTGCTGCATTGCGCTTGACCCACTGAATAGCCATTTGCTGATCCAGCAAACCATAATTGCCCACGGCTTGCCCGTCTTCCACGCTTAGCGCAGGATGCGCCAGAAAACCCAGTACGCCTAAGCGGTAATTGATGGCCACCACTATGACTTGCCCGCGCTCGGCCAAATCGCTGGCCAAGGTGAAATTGCCACTGCCCAGCACAAAGCCGCCGCCGTGTATCCAGATCATGACCGGCAAAGGCCGGCCTGTATGGTTCACAGGTTTGAAAATATTCAGGCCTAAACAATCTTCGGCCAAGCTTTGTGGCACACGCAGTTCAGGCACAGCGGGCTGAGCGCAAATCCCCTTGGGCAACAGCGCCATGCGCGCCCCGCCCCATTTTTCAGCCGCTTGAGGTGCTGCCCAGCGCAAATCGCCCACAGGGGCTTGGGCATAAGGAATTCCCAAAAAAATGCTGCGTCCGGGCAAAGGCCAACCTTGCACCCAACCTGCATCGGTTTGCACCAAAGATTCGCCAGCCAAAGCCGCGCGCACAGGCTGCCATTGCAAAGACCAGACCCACAGCAAGAACGCCAAGATCAAGGCCAATACCAGCAGCAAGAGCCATTTCAAGGCTGTTTTGAATTGACACCAGATAGCCATTTTTCAGCATGTTTTTGGCATTTCAGGCCGCCAAATCTGCCTGAGCAGCTCATTTATTTGAAGTAATGCACAAGGGGTTTTAAGCAAACTGCGCCAAGAAGCGCACATCGTTATCGAAAAATTGGCGTAAATCATTCACGCCATAACGCAGCATGGCGAGGCGATCAATACCAGAACCAAAAGCGAAACCGATAAAGCGTTCGGGATCCAGCCCCATGTTTTTGATGACTTCGGGGTGCACTTGACCGCTACCTGCTACTTCCAACCAACGCCCCGCTAGTGGGCCTGAGCTGAAGGCAATATCTATTTCGGCGCTAGGCTCGGTAAAGGGGAAATAGCTGGGACGAAAACGCAGCTGCAAGTCATCGCTTTCAAAAAACGCACGGCAAAAGTCCAGATAAACTGCTTTCAGGTCGCGAAAACTCACGCCCGCGCCCTGCGTGGTGTCGCCCAGCCACAAGCCTTCAACTTGGTGAAACATAGGCGAATGCGTGGCATCGGAATCCACACGGTAAGTGCGCCCAGGGGCGATCACGCGCACTTCGGCCAATTCTCCAGCTTTTAATTTGGGCAATTGCTCGGCAAATGCGCGCGCATAGCGAATTTGCATAGGGCTGGTGTGGGTGCGCAGGCAATAGGGCTGGCCATCGGCATCTTGCATATCCACATAAAAAGTGTCTTGCATAGAACGCGCAGGGTGATTCGGCGGGTTGTTCAGCGCGGTGAAGTTAAACCAATCGGTTTCGATTTCGGGGCCGTCAGCCACATCAAAGCCCATGCTGCCAAAAATCTGTTCAATGCGCTGCCACGCCAGGCTGATAGGGTGCAGGCTGCCTTGGTGGCGGCTACGCCCAGGCAGCGTCACATCCAAAGCCTGCGCTTTGAGCTGGGCTTGCATAGCCGCATCAGCCAAGGCCTGGCGGCGCTCGTTTAAAGCTAGTTCTATCGCTTGTTTGGTTTTATTGATATCTGCGCCGCGCGTTTTTTTCTCTTCCACGCTGAGCGCACCCATGCCCTTCATCAGCTCAGTGATGCTGCCAGTTTTACCCAGAAACTGGGCTTTGGCATTTTCTAAATCGGCAGGAGTGGCGGCCTCGGCAAACGCGGCTTGGGCAAGGGCTAGGATGGCAGCAAGATCAGACATAAGCAAAGCAAAGGCAGCAATAAAAACGCAGCCTGCGCAGAAAGAGGTTCTGGGCAGGCTGAAAGTGTGGAAGGCTGCGATTTTACAGCGCCGCCTCAATGTCGGCTTTGATCGATTCGGGCTTGTCTGTCGGGGCGTAGCGTTTGAGCACCTGCCCATCTTTACCCACCAAGAATTTGGTGAAATTCCATTTAATGCCTTCAGTGCCCAAAACCCCAGGCTTTTCACCTTTGAGCCATTGGTAGAGCGGGTGTGCGCCCGCGCCATTGACTTCGATTTTTTCCATCATGCGGAAATTGACGCCGTAATTGAGCTGGCAAAACTGCTCAATCTCGTCATTCGATTTAGGGTCTTGTCCGCCAAATTGGTTGCAGGGAAAACCCAGCACGACCAGACCTTTGTCTGCATAAGCCTCATGCAAAGCTTGCAAGCCCGCAAACTGGGGCGTAAAGCCGCAAGCACTGGCGGTATTGACAATCAACAAAGGCTTGCCACGAAATTGTTCGAGCTTCACTGTTTGACCATGAATATCCAGGGCGGAAAAATCGTAAACGCTGCTCATGATGCGCACTCCATTGATGTCAAGAAAGCCTGCATTATGGAACTTTGCGCCATCCCCTGCCTGCCCCACCCTCATTTTGCTTTGATAATCGCCCGCTATGTCTTTACCTGCCTCGCCACTTCACCCCACTGCACCCGTTGCCATCATCGGCGCTGGCCCTGCGGGTTTGCTAGCGGCGCAGCGCCTGAGCGCAGCAGGCATAGCCGTGCAAGTGTTTGATGCCATGCCCACAGCTGCACGCAAATTTCTAATCGCAGGGCGTGGCGGCTTAAATCTGACGCATAGCGAGGACTTTGCCCCTTTTCTTGGCCGTTATGGCGCAGCAGCCAATGACCTAGAGCCCATGCTGCGCGAATTTGGCCGCGATGCCGTACGCGCTTGGGCGCATGATTTGGGCTGCCCCACTTTTATCGGCACTTCGGGGCGCGTTTTTCCAACCAGCATGAAGGCCGCACCGTTGCTGCGCGCATGGTTGCAGCGCCTGCGCCATCCTGAAGCGGCCAACAGTAGCCCTGTGATTTTCCATATGCGGCATCGCTGGCTGGGCTGGGCTGGCGATGGGCAAAGCCTGTGTTTTGCCAGCGCTGAAGGCGAAGTGCAGGTGCGGGCATCGGCGGTATTGCTGGCATTGGGCGGCGCCAGTTGGCCGCGCTTGGGCAGCACGGGCGATTGGGTTGGTATTTTGCGTGGACAAGGCGTGCTCGTGCACGATTTGCAAGCCGCCAATTGCGGCTTTGACGCCGCAGGCCGTGCGGGGCTAGGTTGGACTGAGCGCCTACAAGCCCATGCGGGCGAGCCACTCAAAAGCATCTGCCTAAAGTGGCAGGATGGGGCAAGCCACTGGCAGGAGCGCCGTGGTGAATGTGTGCTGACGCAAACAGGGCTGGAAGGCAGTGTGCTCTACGCCGCCAGCGGTGCTCTGCGCGAGCGCATCAACACCAAGGGCGGCGCAACACTGGCCTTGAATCTGCTGCCTGATATGCCTGCTGCGCAAGTGCTAGCCGCACTACAAGCGCCGCGCAAAGGCCAGAGCCTGAGCAGCCTGCTGAAAAAACGCTTCAAACTCAGCCCACTAAAAGTCGCGCTCTTATATGAATTACTCAGCCCTGAGGCACTGCAAAATCCCACGCAACTAGCTGGCGCCTTGCAACATCTGCCCATCACCCTGCTGCGCCCGCGCCCCGTAGCTGAAGCCATCAGCAGCGCGGGGGGCGTGGCGCTGGAGGCGGTGGATGAAAATCTGATGCTGCAGGCCAAGCCCGGTGTTTTTTGCGCGGGCGAAATGCTAGATTGGGAAGCCCCCACGGGCGGCTATTTGCTGACCGCCTGCATGGCCACCGCTTGGCGGGCGGCAGCAGGCATTGCAGCCTATTTGCAACAGAATCAGATCAGTCAACACGCATAAAAAAATAGCTGCTCAGGCAGATTTAACGGGTTAAATTGCCAAAAATCATCTAAATTTTTAAATTTCTGGATGCTAGGCAAAGCCGTACATATCTAGGCAGCTTCTATAGTCCCATCACATTTACCCCAGAAGGCATACAGAAGGAATACAGCATGAGCACCAAATTTGCATTCATCACAGGCGGCGCAGGCGGCCTGGGCGGAACTACTAGCCAACTGCTCTTAGATCAAGGCTGGCATGTGCTGATTGCCGACTATGACGCGGCAGCCCTAGCGAAATGGCAAGGCCGCGAGCGCGTCCATACCGTGCAAGTAGATGTGACCGATAAGGCCAGTGTGGCGCAGGCAGCGGCGCAGGTGCAGGCCATCACAGGACAGTTGGATGCCATCATCAATTTTGCTGGTGTGATGGCCGTCGGGTCTTTGCTGGAGATGCCGCCCGAAACCATCGCCCGCATCTTGCAGGTCAATGTCATGGGCACGGTGCATATCAATCAGGCCTTCTTCCCCTTGCTCAAACGCACGGGTGATAAAAAAACCTCGGGGCGCATCGTCAACATCAGCTCAGAAACGGGCTGGGAAACCACTGCCCCCTTCAACGGCCCCTACAGCATGAGCAAATACGCCGTTGAATCCTATACAGATGCGCTGCGACGCGAATTGCAATTGCTGCATATTCCCGTCATCAAAATCCAGCCTGGCCCTTTTAAAACCGAAATGACAGGCAGCATTGCGCGTGTGTTTAGTAAAGCCATAGCCGAATCGCCTACTTTTGGCTCTTATATAGAGCGCCTGGCCAAGCTCGGGGCGGATGCCGATCGCAAAGCACACCCGCCGCAAATTTTGGCGCGCGTTGTTGTGCGCGCAATCAACAGCCCTCATCCACGCGCCAATTACTCGGTTAAAGCCGATGCACAACGCGTACTGTTAAGCTATTTACCAACGCGCTTGGTCGATTGGATTTTGTTCAAAGTTTGTCAAGGCTAGTGCGCTGCATTCAATCATGAAACCAACAAGCAGCTTATTCCTACATCACATGGCTGCGCAGGCGTTTTATGATCTCGGCCGCCACTAAACTCCAAAAACACATATTCTGCGCATGGCTCTACACCGACTCGCCACCATCAGCCAGCAAGAGCTGCAAAACACCAGCGCAATTGGCCGCCTACAGCTCTTGGTTTCAGCCCTGCGCCCTAAGCGCGGCGCGAGCGAGGCACAAATCGCCGCACAATTTGACAGCCTGATCAAGCTGCTAGAGCGCGAACCTTTTATTAGCGCACGCATGCACGAGGCGCTGGCCGATGTTTTGCAAAGCACGCGCCAAACCTCGCTCTATGCTGAATCAGGCAGTCTGCCAGAGCGCGGCTTTGTAGCTGAGTTGATGCGCCGCATCACGCATTCCATCTTGCCCGACTTAAGCAATCACGAAGACCTGCAAGGGGTAGTGAGTGAACTGATTACACGGCGCGACGCCGATTGGATTGCGGCGATTGATGATGCATCTTGGCTGCAATTGGCACAGCTACTAACTGCACCAGCAGATACCGGCCCAGCACCGCAGCTGCAACATATTCCCCATGTATTGGAAGAATTGCTCGACAGCGTGCAACTGCTATCACTGCGCATTGCTGCGCGTGGCTTGGATTCAGAAATGGCACTTTTGGATCCCACGCTGTTAGAAAATGAATCGGCCTTCAGCGCCCAGCAAATTGAGTGCCTGCGCTGGCTTAGCAACTATCGCCAACATTACTTAGGCTCAGCCGCAAACGATACGGCGCAAAATCAGCGCTCTGATTTAGACGGCGACTACAAACACCTGTGCGTACTGTGGCAACAGTGTTTAGATTTGGTGGAAAAACTCCATCGCAGAGCCAGCCGCCTAGGCACCAGTATGCATTTATCGCAAACCTTGGCGACCCTGCGGCAAATGCTAGAGCGGATAAACCAGTTAACGACTTTGGCCATGCACGAATTGGAGTGTCAAAGCCAGCTCCAGCCTTTTTGTGCGCGCCTCGAGCACATTCATTTGATGAAATCTTTGCTCGCTGGCGAGGCCGGGCGCAATAGCGTGCGCGCCCTCATGCGCGATACAGGCAGCACGCTGGCGCTGCGCGTGACAGACAACGCCGCACGCTCAGGGGAGCACTACATCACTGAATCGCGCGCAGATTACTACGCCCTCTTCCTCAGCGCTTTCGGCTCAGGTCTGATCATTGCCATCATGACCTTGCTAAAAATTTTCATCATCGATGCGCATCTCCCCGCCCTCACGGAGGCCTTATTGGTTTGCCTCAACTACGGTTTAGGTTTTGTTGTCATTCACATGATGGGCGGCACCGTGGCCACCAAGCAACCAGCGATGACAGCCGCCGCTATTGCTAGCACTTTGGGGCAAAGTAACGATAAAAACATGGCCAGCACTGCGCAATTGATCGCCCGCACCAGCCGCAGCCAGCTCGCCTCTGTGTTGGGCAATGTAGGCTTAGCGATTCCCTCAGGCGCAGCTATTAGCGTTTTGCTGCTCTATTTCACAGGCAAACTGCCCGTAGATGCCGATGCCAGCATTGCTATGCTGACTGCCTCACACCCTTGGTTATCAGGTTCGCTCATCTTTGCCGCCACGGCTGGGTTTTGTCTGTTTTTGTCAGGCGTAGTCTCAGGCTATTACGATAATTTGAACGCCTATAACCGCATTCCAGATCGCATTCGGCAATGGGGCAGACGCCACCCTATGATCCCCGCTAGTGCGGTAGAGCGTTTGGCCTGCTATATCGATGCCCACCTAGGCGCGTTAATGGGCAATTTTTTATTTGGCTTCATGCTCGGCGGCGTTTCCTCCTTAGGACACATGACAGGGCTACCGCTAGATATTCGTCATGTGGCCTTCTCCTCCGCACAACTGGGTTACGCGCTTGCAGGCAGCGGCTTTAGCCCACCTTGGATATTGTTTTGCATGAGTGCATTAGGCGTAGCCCTGATTGGCTTGACTAATTTACTCGTCAGCTTTGCCTTGGCCTTATGGCTAGCTTTCCGGGCGCGCCAATTGCAGCCACGGCTCTACCTCAAGCTCTTACAAACGGTTTGGACTCTCTTCAAAGCAGAACCGCGCCGCTTTTTCTTCCCACCCAAAGCCGATCGTTACCCTGATACCGTGCCTGCCAACAGCCAGGATGGACAAACTGGGGATCGTCCAGAACGGGTTTGCAGCAAACCCCTAGGCTAAGCTGAGTAGAATAAGCCGTTTTGGCAGCTTACAGGCTGCTTTTTTGATACACAACACACCCAACACGGGTATCTGAACAGCAAACATGGCCAGCAGCAATATCCTCACCAAAATTTTCGGCAGCCGCAACGAACGCATGCTGAAAAACTATCGCAAAATAGTCGAAGGTATCAATGCCTTAGAGGACAAAATTCAAGCCCTCAGCGACGAGCAGTTGCAGCTAAAAACCAGCGAATTCAAAGGCCGTATTGATAAAGGCGAATCCTTAGATGCGCTACTGCCCGAAGCGTTTGCTGTCGTACGCGAAGCTGCTAAGCGCGTCATGGGCATGCGCCATTTTGATGTGCAAATGATAGGCGGCATCACCCTGCACCAAGGAAAAATCGCAGAAATGCGCACGGGCGAGGGCAAAACTTTGACCTCCACTCTGCCGGTTTATCTGAACGCGATTTCAGGCAAGGGCGTGCATGTAGTAACCGTGAACAACTACCTGGCCGCGCGCGATGCCGAATGGATGGGGCGCATCTATCGCTTTTTAGGTCTGACGGTGGGCGTGAATTTGCCCGACCTCAGTCAAGCGGAAAAGCAAGCGGCTTACGCCTGCGATATCACTTACGGCACCAACACCGAATTCGGCTTCGATTACCTGCGTGACAATATGGTCTATGAGGCAGGCCACCGCGTACAACGCGGCCTGAACTACGCCATCATCGATGAGGTTGACTCGATTTTGATTGATGAGGCTAGAACCCCCTTGATCATCAGCGGCACCACCGAAGACGATGTCACCGTTTACCCGCGCATCCAGGCCTTGGTTAAATTCTTGGAGCAACAAGAAGGCGAAGCCAGCCCCATCACGGGCGAGGGCGTGATCAAGCCTGGCGATTACACCGTGGACGAAAAGGCCCGCACGGTACACATCACCGATCGTGGCCATGAAAAAATCGAAAAGTTGCTAGGCGATGCAGGCTTGCTGGATACGGGTAAATCGCTCTACAGCGGCAGCAACATCATGCTGGTGCACCATATCACGGCCGCCCTCAAAGCCAAACATTTGTACCTGCGCGATCAACAGTATGTAGTCGATCCTGAAGGCAAAATCGTCATCGTCGATGAATTCACCGGCCGCCTGATGCCCGGGCGCCGTTGGTCCGAAGGCTTGATGCAGGCCATTGAAGCCAAAGAAGGTGTGGATATTCAGCCCGAAAACATGACCATGGGCACCATCACTTTCCAAAACTACTTCCGCTTGTTCGGCAAACTGGCAGGGATGACAGGCACAGCGGACACCGAAGCCTATGAGTTCCAAGAGATATACAAACTAGAAACCATCGTCATCCCACCCAATAAGCCTACGCTGCGCGACGATCAGCAAGACCGTATCTATAGAACATCGATAGAGCGCTACAAGGCCGCTATTGCCGACATCAAAGCCTGCCATGAAAAAGGCCAACCCGTTTTGGTCGGCACTAGCTCAATTGAAAACTCTGAACTGATTGCTGGCTTGCTACAAAAAGAAGGCCTGCCACACGAAGTCCTGAACGCCAAACAACACGACCGTGAGGCTGACATCATCGCGCAGGCTGGGCGCAAAGGTGCCATCACCATCGCCACCAATATGGCCGGGCGCGGCACCGACATCGTGCTGGGCGGCAATATCGAAAAACAAATCGAAGCGATAGAGCACGATGAGAGTTTGACGGCCAGCATCAAACAGGCACGCATAGGCACACTCAAAGAAGAGTGGCAAGCGGCGAACCAAGAAGTCAAAGACTTAGGCGGCTTGCGCGTGATCGCGACCGAGCGCCATGAGTCGCGCCGCATTGACAACCAACTGCGCGGCCGCTCAGGCCGCCAGGGCGACCCCGGCTCTTCGCGCTTTTACCTCAGCCTAGAAGACCCACTGATGCGCATTTTTGCGGGTGATTTGGTCAAACGCTTTATGGACAGGCTGAATATGCCTGAAGGCGAAGCGATAGAAGCGCCCATGGTCACGCGCAGCATTGAAAGCGCGCAACGCAAGGTCGAAGGCCACCACTTTGATGCCCGCAAGCAGTTGCTGGAATACGACGATGTCGCCAACGAACAGCGCAAAGCGATTTATGAACAACGCAATGCGATTTTGGACCTGGCTAATTTAGATGATCAAGTCGCCAGTTTGCGCGAAGGTGCTTTAGCCGATGTAGTACGCCAATTTGTCCCCAAAAACAGCGTGGAAGAACAGTGGGATATCGCAGGTTTGGAGCAAGCCCTGCGAAACGAATGGGGGCTCGAGATCGCGATTCAAGCTGCACTGGATAAATCCGCCAGTATGGATGATGAGGGTTTAGAAGAGTTGGTTCAAAAAACCGCGGCTCGCATTTACAACAAAAAAGTAGAGCCTGTAGCTGGCCCGCAATTCATTTACTTCCAGCGCATGGTCTTGCTGCAAGCCCTAGACACGCACTGGCGCGAACACTTAACGGCATTGGACCATCTGCGCCAAGGCATACACCTGCGCAGTTACGCACAAAAGCAACCCAAACAAGAGTACAAGCGCGAAGCCTACGAAATGTTTGGCCGTATGCTCGGACGCATCCGCGCCGAAGTCACGCAAACTTTGATGAGTTTTGAGATTCGCAGCAATACGGAAATAGAAGATGCCGCACACGCTATTGAAGACCGGGGCGAGCATCTGAGCAATGTCACCCTGACCGCGCCCGAAGAAGGTGGTAACAGTGCCGAGCAGCAAACACGAGGCGGCTTATTCGGCAGCGCAGCGGCCACTGCTGGCGGCGCGGGGGCTGCTGGGCAAAGCTTTGCCGCCGTCGGGCGCAACGATCCTTGCCCATGCGGCAGCGGCCAGAAATTCAAAAACTGCCACGGCAAGCTCAATTAAGACCTGCGTTTTGTCTGGTCATGACATATAAAAACGGGGCTTCTGGCCCCGTTTTTCTATCCTGCTGCAGCGCAGCCCCATCAACGCATGGGGCTTAGCCATACGCTAGCGGCCATACGGCCAGCCTGCCTGCCCTGTTGTGCCGCGCGCCTATGGCTAAACCACCGTTCTGTATGGCTATAGCTACACCACGGCGCGCTGCTGTCATTGCCATACACTGCCACGCCTAGGCGCTGCAACACACCGCGCGCAATTGCCGCCAAATCGCAAAAGCTCTTGCTTGCGTTTGTCGGACTCGGCACAAAGCAATCACTGCTCCAAGGATAGGCTGCCACAAATGCAGCGCGTACTTCAGCGCCCACTTCAAATGCGCCCTGCCCTATGCAAGGCCCTAGCCAAGCCATGACTTTGGCCTCCTGCGCAACCGCTAACAAGCGGCTATTTGGCACTTCTTTTTTAGGAGCTGCCCAGGCAGATTCGGCGGCTTTATTTGGCAAAAAGGCATATAAAGCCTGATGCAACACACCGCCGACTAAGCCGCGCCAGCCAGCATGCGCCGCAGCCACCTGCGTGCCAGCAGCATTACAAAACAAAACGGGCAAACAATCGGCCACCATGATGGTGCAGGCCAAGCCCGGCTCTTGCGTGCTGCAAGCATCGGCCACGCTAGCCTGCGGCGTATCAGGTGTTAAATCGAGGCAGTCTATGCCATGCACCTGCTGCAAAAAAACCGTTTGCGCTTGCAATTGCTGTTGCCAAAGGGCGCGGTTAGCCGCCACAGCAGCGGCATCATCGCCAACATGGTCGCCCAAATTGAAGCTGGCATATTGCCCCTTAGTACTGTTGACCGATACCCCGCCCAAACGCGTGCTGCACAGGGCACGCACATGCGCTGGCGCTGGCCAGTTTGGGGTGATGAAGCTCGTGTTTTCGCCGCTTGTGGTATTCATACCCGCATCCTAGCTGATCGCAGCGAGCCATCACCCGTGCGCATCTACAATGCAGGCGCACTACTGGATAAATACCCTGTACTCCAAATCTTGATATGAGCGACACTTTAGACCTTCTTCGCCCCGCGCCTGACGATACCCTGCCCTCTTTAGCCGCCTACGCGCAACGCGCTTATTTGGAATATGCGCTCTCGGTCGTCAAAGGCCGCGCCCTGCCTGATGTCAGCGACGGGCAAAAGCCCGTGCAACGCCGCATTCTCTACAGCATGCTGCGTATGGGGCTGGGCTTTGGCGGCAGCAATGGGCAAGCGGGTGCCAAACCGGTGAAATCTGCCCGCGTAGTGGGTGATGTGCTGGGGCGCTTTCACCCCCATGGCGATATCGCCGCGTATGAGGCGCTGGTGCGTATGGCGCAAGACTTCAGCCTGCGTTACCCACTGATTGATGGCCAGGGCAATTTTGGCAGCCGCGATGGCGATGGCGCTGCCGCCATGCGTTACACCGAGGCGCGCTTAGCCAAAATCACTAGCCTGCTGACCGATGAGATCGACATGGGCACAGTCGATTTTGTCGCCAATTACGATGGCTCCACCGAAGAGCCTGCGCAGCTGCCCGCACGCCTGCCCTTTACCCTGCTCAATGGCGCCAGCGGTATTGCTGTAGGCTTGGCAACCGAAATCCCCGCGCACAATTTGCGCGAAGTGGCCGATGCCTGCGTAGCCCTGATTAAAAACCCCAAGTTAAGCGATGACGAGTTGTTCAGCCTCATCCCTGGGCCCGATTACGCTGGCGGCGGCCACATCATCAATAGCAGCGCCGAGATACAAGAAGCCTACCGCAGCGGACGCGGCTCGCTCAAAGTGCGGGCACGCTGGAAGATAGAGGAGCTAGCGCGCGGCCAATGGCAGCTGGTGGTGACTGAGCTGCCGCCTGGCACTTCGGCGCAAAAGGTGCAACAAGAAATCGAAGAGCTGACCAATCCCAAAGTCAAAGCGGGCAAGAAAACCCTGACGCCTGAACAAACGCAAATGAAGGCGCAAATGCTGGGCCTGCTCGATGCTGTGCGCGATGAGTCCAGCAAAGACGCCGCTGTGCGTCTGGTGTTTGAGCCTAAAAGCAGCCGCATTTCACAGGCTGAACTCAGCGTCGCGCTTTTGGCACACACCAGTTTAGAAACCTCGGCTCCCATCAATATGACCATGGTGGGGCTGGATGGCAAACCCATACAAAAAAGCCTGCGGCAAGTGCTGAGCGAATGGCTGGAGTTTCGCCAAAACACCATCACGCGCCGCAGCCAGCACCGCCTAGGCAAAGTGCAAGACCGCATCCATATTTTGGAAGGGCGGCAGCTGGTGCTGCTCAATATTGATGAGGTCATCCGCATCATCCGCGAGAGCGAGGAAGCAAAAACCGCGCTGATGGCACGCTTTGCGTTGAGCGACAGGCAGGCCGAGGACATTCTGGAAATTCGCCTGCGCCAACTGGCACGCTTGGAAGCTATCAAAATTGAGCAAGAGCTGAGCGAGCTGCGTAGCGAACAAACCAAACTGGAAGAGATTTTGGCCAGCCCAGCGGCGCTACGGCGCTTGATGATCAAAGAAATCGAACAAGACGCGAAAACCTTTGGCGACGAGCGCCGTACCCTCATTCAAGCTGAGAAAAAAGCTGTCGCCGAAATCAAAATCGCCGATGAGCCTGTCACCGTAGTCGTCAGCGCCTTGGGCTGGGTACGCGCACGCACGGGGCACGGACACGATCCAGCCAGCTTTAGCTTCAAAGCGGGCGATGGGCTGTATGGCACTTTCGAATGCCGCACCGTCGATACCTTGCTGGCCTTTGGTGACAATGGACGCGTCTACAGCGTGGGCGTAGATGCGCTCCCAGGCGCACGCGGCGACGGTCAGCCCATTACCAGCTTGATAGAACTAGAAGCAGGCAGCAAAGTGCAGCATTATTTTGCCGGCCCAGCCAGCGCCCAACTGCTGCTGTCTGCCAGCCACGGTTATGGCTTTATTGCCAGTGTGGAAAACATGATCAGCCGCCAAAAAGCAGGCAAAGCCTTTATCAGCTTGGAACAAGGACAAAGCATTTGCAGGCCTTCTCCGCTGCTGATTTACCTGGCAAAAACGCCAGATAATGCCGAAAAAACTGCCCGAGCAGCTACTAATACCATAGCAATCAGCAACCCTAGTCATGCCGAAAACTTTGAAGCCATAGCCGCCAGCCATATTGCCTGTGCGTCTGTAGATGGGCGTTTTTTAACTTTTGCCATTAGCGAAGTCAAAACCCTAGAAAAAGGCGGCAAAGGCTTGCAGCTCATCGCGCTGGAGAAAAAAGACCGCTTGGCTGGTGCGGCGGCTTACACCCGCAGCGTCATCGTCAGCGGCACTGGGCGTGGTGGCAAAGCCAAAGTCGAACCCTTAGAGATTCGCAGCTTGAACAATGCCCTGGCCAGCCGCGCGAAAAAGGGCAAAGAAACCGCTTGGGGCTTCAAGCCCGAGGATGTGGTTCGGGTCGAATAAAGACAAGGAACTTCTACCCCCCAACAGCAATAGACTGTTGCCTAAGATCGATGCAAGAGCCGCGGTGACGCTGGTTTAATTCAACAATTCGCGAAATTCACGCGCGCAGGAGACCCTATATGCAACCCTACCCACCATTACAACTCTTACAAGTTATTGGCCACAGCATTTGGACGCGCATGACGCGGCCGCAATGGCCAGCGTTTCGCACCAATGAGGCGAGCTTTTATCCGCGTGAGGTTTGTTACCCCGTATACGAGCGTATGCGTGAGGACAAAAAGATTTTCTATGTGCCGCGCTTTTTGGGCTGGGTCGTTGGTGGCGATTATGAAGTGCTGACTTCGCTCCTGCGTGACGACCGCCTATCCTTGCGCTTTCACGATTGGGCCTACTACCCGCGCATTCCCGAAGCCAAGAAAAACGCCCTGAATCGCTTAACCGACAACCTGTTGATGGCCAAACATCGCGCTGATCACCAGCGCCTACGGCGTTTATCCGTCACGGCTTTTGCCCCACGCATGGTCGATAAGATGATGCCCCAGATCCGTGCGACCGTGGTCAAATACTTTGATCAAATGGAGGCGGCCAGCACCGACGGCAGTATCGATATTGTGGAATTGGCGCGCGTCATCCCGCTGGAAGTACTGACCGATTACCTGGGCGTACCAGCCGAGTGCAAAAAAGGGTTTTACGCAGTATCTGAAGCGATTTTGGGGCAGTTCAATCCCAACTCCGCCATTGATCTGCCTGGGGCACTCAAAGGCATAGACATGCTCAAAGAAATGGTGCGCCAAAAACGCGCCCATCCACAAGACGATCTGATCAGCGCCTTAGCCACCGCCGCAGAAGACGGCGACAAGCTCAGCGAAGACGAAATGCTCTCGCTGATTGCTTCCGTTTTAGCCGCAGGCCCCGATTCCACCCGCGACCATACCCTGTGCGTGGTCAATGGCATGGCGCAACACCCCAACGCCTGGAAAGAAGTGCGGGAAAAGCGCGAGCTGCTGCAAAACGCCACGCGCGAATGCTTCCGCTGGGATGCATGGGGGCATAGAGGCTATACGCGCTTTGCGCTAGAAGACATGGAAATCCACGGCCAAATCGTGAAAAAAGGCGAAATGATACGCTTGTGCTTCCCGGTTTTCTTGCTGGATCCGAAAGTCTTTGCGCAACCCGATGCGTTCAATATCCACCGCGACAACCTCGACAAAGTCATCCACTTTGGTACAGGGCCGCACTATTGTTTGGGCGCCAATATCGCTCGTGCGATTTACGAAACGGTGATCAATGAAATGCTCGATCGTTACGAAAGCGTAGAACTGGTCGCACCCGCTCAGTACGAAGAAAATGTGGTGGCACGCCACATTAAGGCTTTGCCATTGCGCGTGAAGAAAGCACCGCTGCCGAATCTAGCCAACAAGGATGAGAACTTGGTCGCATAAGACAGCGGCTCAGGCCGGCCGGGTTCTTTTTTTCCTCTGCTATCCTTATACGCCCTCAGGGAAAACCCAAGGGCGTTTTTTTTGACGAGTTGGCTGATGCAATCTTTTTCTTTTCTCCAAATGGCGCGCATGGGCGCGGCCGCAATCTGGGGCGCTGTGCGCTATCCCAAATTCGCAGCTTTTAGGCCGCACGATGCCAGTTTTTACCCGCGCGATGTGTGCTATCCCGTGTACAAAAGTATGCGCACCGAGCACAAGGTTTTTTACATGCCCAATCAATTGGGCTGGGCAGTCGCGGGCGATTACGACACCTTTGCCAAACTGCTGCGCGATGACAGACTGTCTTTGCGCTTTGCCGATTGGCGTTTTTATCCGCGTGCGGCTGAAGATAAAAAGACTGAACTCGATAAGCTGACCGACAACTTACTGATGAGCAAGCACCGCGCTGACCACCAGCGTCTGCGGCGCTTGGCCGTCACAGCGTTTTCGCCCCGCATAGTTGATAAGCTCATGCCGCAAATTCGCGCCACGGTGGCGCAGCATTTCGATGCCATCGAAGCCCAAGGGCAGTGCGCTGACGGCAGCCTCATCATAGATTTCGCACTACTGGCACGCGTCATTCCCCTTGAAGTGCTGACACAGTATTTGGGCGTGCCATCGGATTACCAAAAAGATTTTTACGCCGTATCCGAGGCCATCATTGGCCAATTCAACCCCAGTGCCAAATTAGACGAAAGCGCCGCCCTGCAAGGCATCGCCATGCTAAAAAAAATGGTGGCAGAAAAACGCGCCCATCCGCAAGACGATCTGGTCAGCGCCCTAGCCACCACGGCTGAAGATGGCGATAAATTGAGCGAGGATGAAATGCTGGCGCTGATAGCCTCAGTCTTGGCCGCAGGGCCAGATTCAGTGCGCGACCATATCACCACCGTCGCGCACACTTTTGCCCAGCACCCCAAAGTCTGGGACGAAGTGCGCGCCAAACCTGAATTGCTGCCTCAAGCGAGCCTCGAAGCTTTCCGCTGGAGCCACTGGGGGCATCGCGGCTTTACGCGCTTTTCGCTGGAGGATATCGAGGTTTACGGCGTCACCATTCCCAAAGGCGAGATGATTCGTTTGGTACACCCCGTCTTTATTTTCGACGAAAGCATTTACCCCCATGCGGATACTTTGGATATCCATCGGGCTAATTTAGACAAATTGCTGCTGTTCGGCACTGGCCCGCACTATTGCCTGGGCGCCAATATCGCCAAAGCCATTATTGATACCGTGATGGCTGAACTTTTGGCGCGCTACGACAGCTTGGCGGTGGCACAAGAGCCTAGTTACGAAAGCAATATCGTCTCGCGCCGCGC
>CAZSPW010000009.1:27703-30864 GCA_964608575.1 uncultured Burkholderiaceae bacterium
AAGCCCATAAAACAGCCAGCACCAACTGGATTTCCGCCCATGCGGAAATCAGCATATTTTTAGCCATTCAGGCCGTCAAATCTGCCTGAGCAGCTTCTTTTTCAATAGCATGACTATCTCTCACGAACTTGCCATTCAAGGCTTTACCCCGCCACTGTCTTGGGCTGATTTCCGTATCGCCGCCTTTGATATGGATTCCACCCTGATCAATATCGAGTGCATAGACGAAATCGCCGCCGTTGCGGGCAAAAAAACCGAAGTCGCAGCCATTACCGAAGCCGCTATGCGCGGCGAAATTCCCGATTTTCGCGCCAGCCTGATGCGGCGCTTAGCCTTGTTGCAAGGCCTGAATCAAAGCGCCCTGCAAACCGTTTTAGACACACGCTTGCAGCTCAACCCTGGCGCTGAAAAACTGCTGACCACGCTGCACGCTAAAGGCATCAAAACCCTGTTGGTATCGGGCGGCTTTACCTATTTCGCCCGCGTGGTACAGGCTAAGCTGGGCATCACCGCCATGCGCTCTAACGAACTGGAGATCGTGGGCGGCGAACTCACAGGGCGCGTGCTGCCACAAAGCTGGGGCGGCGATGTGGTCGATGGCGCTGAAAAACGCCGCGCACTAGAGCAATTTGCCGCCGAGCATGGCGCGACACTGGCGCAATGCATCGCTGTGGGCGACGGCGCCAATGATTTGCCCATGATGGGCGCAGCGGGTCTATCTGTCGCCTACCACGCCAAACCTGCGGTGCGGGCGCAAGCCATGGTCGCCATCAACACTGGTGGTTTGGATAGGCTGCTGGAAGTTTTTGCTGATTGAAATGGGGCGTTATGCAATTTCCAGCCGCGATTACTTCCCGCGATAACCCTTGGGTCAAACAGCTACACAAGCTGGCAAACGACGGCGCGGCCTATCGCAAACTAGGGCAAATTTGGCTCGAAGGCGAACACTTGGTCAGCAGTTTTTTACACACACTGCAAAACATCAGCACTATCAAAACAGAAGCTGCCCAGGCAGATTTGGCGGCCTTAAAGCCAGAAAAGATACTGATTTCTGAAAGTTATATCACACGCCTACCCAGCTTTTTGGCCTCGCATGGTTTGGGCACGCTACCCTGCCCCGTGTTGGTGCTGGCCGATAAATTGCTGCCCAGCGTCAGCAGTTTGGAGTCGCCCGCGCCTATCGGTCTATTGCTAAGCACCAGCGCGCCAGCCCAGGCATTACAGGCCGCGCCTACCGTGGTACTAGACCGCCTGCAAGACGCTGGCAATGTGGGTGCGATTTTGCGCTGCGCCTCCGCCTTTGGTTTTCAGCAAATCATCGCCATCAAAGGCACGGTGGGGCTGTGGTCGCCCAAAGTCTTGCGCGCTGGCATGGGCGCACATTTCAACCTGCAACTGCACGAACAACAAGACAGTAGCGCAGCCATCGGCCATTTGCAGGATTTGGGTTTGCCGTTATTGGCCACCAGCTCACACCAGGGCCAGTGGCTGCACCAAGCACAGTTGCCTGCGCCTTGCGCTTGGCTGCTGGGGCATGAAGGCCAAGGCGTGAGCCGAGCTTGGCAAGACGCGGCCACAGGGCATATCCGCATTTGGCAGGCCAGCGAAGAGTCGCTGAATGTGGCCACCGCCGCCGCTATTTGCTTGCACGCCAGTGCGGCGCAAGCTATGCTGAACTAACTGCTTAGGACCTTAAGCACCTGGAGGCCACCATGAGCAACAGCCCCCCTGCTCCGTCCAGCCCCGCCACGCCCAGCCCTTACGCTCGCTTTACAGGCTTGGCCGAATGGCGCAGCGCCTTACTGGCGTTTTTGCAACAAGCTGCCGCTGAAAAATGGCCGCAACTGATCTGCTGCGATAGCGATTTTTCTCTTTGGCCGTGGCACGACAAGGAAATTTTGGCCGCGTTAGAGAGCTGGAGCCACCGTCCCCATAGTTTCACTATCGTGGCTGGGCACTACCGCCATATTGAACAAAATTTCCCGCGCTTTATTCGCTGGCGCCAGCAATGGGAACACATCATCAGCGCCCATGCCGCTGCGCCCGTACACAAGGGCAGTTTGCCCAGCTGCATCGTGGCACCGCAGCACGGCGCTGTGCAATTGATCGACCCTGTGCGCTGCCGTGGCATCACTGTGCACGAGCCGAATATGGTGCACGATTTGCAATTGGTGCTGGACGAGATTTTGCTCAAATCCAGCAGCGCCTTCCCCGCCTCCACCACAGGTTTATAACGATGACGGACTGCCCACTTTGCACCGATATGGGTGGCGAACTGATAGCCGAATACGCACCACACTTTCGCGTGATTCGCGCAGTTGATGCCCATTTTCCAGCCTTTTATCGCTTGATTTGGCAGCCTCATGTGGCGGAATTCAGCGATTTAAACGCAGACGAACGCGCCTTGTGTATGCAAGCTGTGGCAGCCATAGAAAGTGTGCTGCGCCAGCACCTGCCCGCCCATTTGCAGCCCACCAAAATCAATTTGGCCAGTTTGGGCAATGTGGTGCCGCATCTGCATTGGCACATCATTGCGCGCTTTGACTGGGACAGCCATTACCCCGATCCGGTCTGGGCACCCGCGCGACGCAGTCCCAAACAGGCAGAACTGGCTGCCTTGCAAGCCCAAATCTCAACCCTCGATAGCGCCATTGCACTGAGGATAAAAAATCTGGCCACATAACTCAACTCTATAATCGCCCCCTTATGGCAGTTTGGGCACTAGGCATTAATCACACCACAGCACCGCTGGATTTACGGGGGCGTTTTGCCATTGCTGCCCATGATTTGCCACCTACTTTGGACAAACTCAAAGCCACTTTAGGGCCGCAAGCAGAAAGCACCATCATCTCCACCTGTAACCGCACTGAGCTGTATTGCGCCGGTGATGGCGTAGAGATTGCCCAAGGCCTGGCTTGGTTAGCTGCCAGTGGCGGCGTGAGCGTGGCCGAGCTACAAAACCACGCCTATATCAAACAATCTGAGCAAGCTGTGCGCCATGTGTTTCGCGTCGCCGCGGGCCTAGACAGCATGGTGCTGGGCGAGGCGCAAATTCTGGGGCAATTGAAAGATGCGGTACGCGCCGCCGAAGACGCAGGCGCTATGGGGGCAACCCTGCACCAGTTATTTCAACGCGCCTTCAATGTCGCCAAAGAAGTGCG
>CAZSPW010000010.1:0-28999 GCA_964608575.1 uncultured Burkholderiaceae bacterium
ATGCTGGGCGATGTGGCGGTGATGGTGCATCCTGAAGATGAGCGTTACCGCGCCCTGATAGGCAAAAAGGTGAACTTGCCCCTGTGCAATCGTGAAATCCCCATCATTGCCGATGAATATGTGGATAAAGAATTCGGCACGGGCGTGGTCAAAGTCACCCCCGCGCATGACCCCAATGACTACCAAGTGGGCCAGCGCCACGGCTTGGAAATGATTTGCGTGCTCACCCTAGAAGCCAAGGTGAACGAGAACGCGCCGGCCAAATACCAAGGCCTAGACCGCTTTGTGGCGCGTAAAGCCGTGCTGGCCGATTTAGAGGCGCAAGGACTTTTGGTCGAGACTAAAAAGCACAAGCTGATGGTGCCGATTTGCACGCGCACGGGGCAAGTGGTGGAACCCATGCTGACCGACCAGTGGTTTGTGGCGATGAATAAGGCCCCCACGACAGGCGTGGGGGCTGGCAAATCCATCGCGCAAAAAGCCATAGACGCGGTGGACAGTGGGCAAGTGCGCTTTGTGCCCGAAAACTGGGTCAATACCTATAACCAGTGGATGAACAATATCCAAGACTGGTGCATCAGCCGCCAGCTGTGGTGGGGGCATCAAATCCCCGCTTGGTATGACGAAGATGGCAAGGTCTATGTGGCACGCAACGAGGCCGATGCGCAAGCTCAAGCCGACCAAATTGCGCCTGGCAAAACCCTCAAACGCGACCCCGATGTGCTGGATACTTGGTATTCCAGCGCCCTCGTGCCTTTTTCCACTTTAGGCTGGCCTGCCCAAACAGAAGGCACGACGAGCGACTACAACCTGTATTTGCCTTCCAGCGTGCTGGTGACGGGCTACGACATCATCTTCTTCTGGGTGGCGCGCATGATCATGATGAGCACGCACTTCACTGGGCGCGTGCCGTTCAAAGATGTGTATATCCACGGCCTGGTGCGCGATGCCAATGGCAAGAAAATGAGCAAATCTGAGGGCAATGTGCTCGACCCCGTGGATTTGATCGACGGCATTGAATTAGCGCCGCTGTTGGACAAACGCACCGTCGGCCTGCGCAAGCCCGAGACCGCACCCAAGGTGCGCAAAGACACCGAAAAAGAATTTCCGCAAGGCATCCCTGCCTACGGCGCAGACGCGCTGCGCTTTACCTTTGCTGCGCTGGCCAGCCTGGGGCGCAGCATCAATTTCGACAGCAAGCGCTGCGAGGGCTACCGCAATTTCTGCAATAAATTATGGAACGCCAGCCGCTTTGTGCTGATGAATTGCGAAGGCTATGACTGCGGGCTAGAGGGCGAAGTGGCGCTTTCCGATGCCGATCGCTGGATTGCCAGCCGTCTGCAGCGCGTAGAAGCCGAAGTGGCGAAAAATTTTGCTGAATATCGCCTCGATTTGGCCGCGCAAGCGATTTACGATTTTGTTTGGAATGAGTTTTGCGATTGGTATTTGGAAATTGCCAAGGTGCAAATGCAAGCGGGCGATGCTGCGCAACAACGCGGCACGCGCCGCACCCTGATCCGTGTGCTCGAAGCTATTTTGCGCTTGGCGCACCCCATTATTCCCTTCATTACTGAAGAGCTGTGGCAAAAAGTTGCGCCTGTGGCGGGGCTGAAAAACAGCGCATCCATCAGCATCGCGGCCTACCCCGAAAGCCAGGCTGAGAAGATAGACGAGGCGGCAGAAGGCCAGTTTGCGCGCATGAAGGCGCTGGTGGATGCCTGCCGCAATCTGCGTGGCGAAATGCAGGTATCGCCCGCCACCAAACTGCCCGCCTATATTTTGGCAACGGGCGCGGATGCGGCTTTTATTCAAGCGCAAGCGCCAGTATTGCAAGCTTTGGCTAAATTGAACGAAGTCCAAGTTTTTGCTGATGAAGCCGAATGGCAAAAGGCCTGCGGCCATGCACCTGTGGCCGTGGTGGGCGGTGCGCGCTTGGCCTTATTTATGCAGGTCGATGTGGCCGCAGAAACAGCAAGGCTGGGCAAAGAAGCCGCGCGTTTGCAGGGTGAAATCGCCAAAGCGCAAGGCAAATTGGGCAATCAGGCTTTTGTTGCCAAAGCCCCGCCTGCGGTGATCGAGCAAGAGCAAAAGCGCGTGGCGGAATTTGGCGCGGCGCTGGAGAAAATCCAGGCGCAGCTCACTGCATTAAAGGCACAAGCGTGAACTTGCCCCAGCCTGCTGCCACGCCTAGCGCCGCCAGTTTAGTGGCGCGTTTGGGCGCGTGGATATACGAAGGCATCATCTTGTTTGGCTTGATTTGGTTTTGCGATTACGCCTTTGATGCGCTGACGCAATCCAAGCACGCGCTGATGCTGCGCCATGCGCGCATGGTGTTTTTATTCTTGGTATTGGGGCTGTACTTTGTGTACTTTTGGCGCCAAGGGCAAACCCTGCCTATGAAAACTTGGAAGATCCGTTTGCGCAATAAAGCAGGGCAGGCCGCTAGTTGGGGGCAGTGCGTGTTGCGCTATGTTTTGGCTTGGCTGTGGTTTTTACCGCCCCTGGCTTTATTGTCTTTAGTGCCGCGCCCCAGTAGCACCTTTGCAGTGTTGGCGCTGTTGTTGCCTGTGGCGTGGTTTTTGATTTACCTCTTACTCAGCCGAGTGTTGCCACGCGGACAATTTCTGCACGATGTCCTGGCCGGCACAGTGTTGGAGCGCTATACGCCAGAAAAACCGCCTCGCGGTTTGGTATAAAAATCAGAGCTGCCCAGGCAGCTTTGGCGGCTTAAAAGCCGAAAAACAAGCTTAAAAAAAGGAGTGGTCTTGCATGGATGGCAAACCCTATTTTGAAAAACATATTTTCTTTTGCCTGAACCAGCGCGAAGGCGGCCAGGCTTGCTGCGCCAATCAAGGTGCGCAAGCTGCGTTTGAACATTGCAAAGCCAGCGTCAAAGCCGCAGGCCTAGCCGGCGCGGGCAAGGTGCGGGTGAATAAAGCGGGCTGCTTAGACCGCTGTGCGGGCGCGCCCGTAGCAGTGGTGTACCCCGAAGGGGTGTGGTACACCTTTGTGGACAACAGCGATATCGATGACATCATCGAATCGCACCTGAAAAACGGCCAAGTGGTCGAGCGTTTATTGCTCGACCCTGGGGTGGGGAAGTAAGGCATGGCGACTTCAGACCAAGCGCAGCACAAGGCTCAAGTCAAAGCCCAAGTGAAGGCTTTAGTGCGCGGCAATAGTGAAGCTTTGTGGCTGCAGGGCAAGGTAGGGCGCATAGAAGCCCTGCGCGATACGCCAGAGGGCGTCAGCAAGGGCACGGTTTTTGTGTGCCACCCTTATTCACTGGCTGGCGGCAATATGGATCACAAAGTCGTGAAAACCCTGGCGCAAGCCTTTGTCGAGCAGGGTTGGACGGCGATCCGCTTCAATATGCGCGGCGTGGGCAAAACCGAAGGTGTGTACGACGACGGCATAGGCGAGGCCGAGGATTTGCTGGCCATTATGGAGGCCATGGCACCCACAGGTGCGCTGGCGCTAGCGGGTTTTTCTTTTGGCACGCATGTGATTTGCCAGGCCGCCAGCCGTATTGCAGATGTTTGGCAGCGCCCTGTGTCGCATCTGGTTTTGGTCGGTACCGCCACTTCGCGCTTTGCCATGCAGCCTATTCCTGCCGCTTGGCATGAGCGCGCCTTGCTGATTCATGGCGAGAATGACGACACCGTGCCGATCAACACCACGCTGGATTGGTGCCGCCCGCAAAACCTGCCGATTTTGGTGGTGCCGCAAGGCGGGCATTTCTTCCACGGCCAGCAGGGTTTGCTCAAAAGCCTGGTGTTGCGGCATTTGCGTTCGGCATAAATGATTGTTTCTTTACCCTATTTTTACTGATTTAAGCCTGCAAATCTGCCTGGGCAGCTATGAAATCAGGAGTATGATTTTGACCCTATGAAACGCAAAACTTTTTTTCTTTCTTCGCTTCTGGCTGCGGCACTGCTGCTGCAACCGGGCTTGGTTTCTGCGGCTAAAGCGCCAACTACAGCGCCCAAGGCGCTTGCTGCCGCGGCTGCAGCCCAATCTTCTTACCCTGTGCCTATTCCTCCTGAAATTGCGGCCAAGGCCTATTTATTGCTGGATGTCAGCGCCAATGGCCAAGTGTTGGCAGCTAAAAATGCCGATCAGCCGGTGGAGCCAGCCTCACTGACCAAGCTGATGACGGCCTATGTGGTGTTTGATGCGCTCAAGAATAAGCGTCTGAGTTTGGAGCAAAAGCTCAGAGTGAGCGAGCAGGCAAAAAATGTCGAAGGCTCACGCATGTTTGTGGATGTGGGCTGGCAAGTTCCCGTGGAAGATTTGCTCAAAGGTCTGATTGTGCAATCGGGCAATGATGCGGCCCATGTGCTAGCCGAAGGCGTGGGCGGCAGCGTGGCAAACTTTGTGCAAATGATGAACCATCAAGCCCAGCGCCTGGGTATGACGGGCACACAGTACAAAAACGCAGAAGGACTGACCCAAGACGGCCATATCACCACGGCGCACGACTTGGCTTTGCTTGCGCAACGATTGATGCAAGACTTTCCCCAATACATTGGGTATTACGCCATCAAGCATTACCGCTATCCAGGCACGCCGCTGAGCAACGATACCAACCGCAATACCCTGCTGTTCCGTGACCCTAGCGTCGATGGGCTGAAAACGGGGCATACGGCCGCTGCTGGTTATTGTTTGGTGGCTACGGCCAAGCGCGAATATGCGGGCGTGGGGCCGCGCCGTTTGATTTCTATCGTGCTCGGCGCAGCCAGCGACAATACGCGCGCGGCGGAAAGTCAAAAGTTGCTGAACTGGGGTTTTGTCGCTTATCAACCTGTGAAACTGTTTGCCGCAGGCAATGCCGTGAGCGAAGTGCCAATCTACAAAGGCAGTCGTAACACGCTGGCTATAGGTTTGCCGCGTGATTTGATTGTGGCGGTGCCTGCAGGCACGGCAGCGCAGGTCACGACCGCGCTTGCGCGCCCTAACCCTTTGCTGGCGCCGGTACGCAAAGGCCAAGCCTTAGGCACGCTACAGATCAGTGTTGCTGGCCGCCCTTATACGCAAGTGCCACTACAGGCTCTGCAAGATGTGCCGCTGGCGGGATGGTTTGGCCGCAGCTGGGATGCTGTGCGGCTGTGGATTCAATAAAGCCGATAAACTTTTATAGGGCGCGGAAAAGCGCATTTTCCTCGCTATAATCGTGGGCTTGACGGCGTGTAGCGCAGCCTGGTAGCGCACTTGCATGGGGTGCAAGGGGTCGCGAGTTCGAATCCCGCCACGCCGACCAAAAACTCCAAAAAGGACTTAGTTTCGCGAGAGACTAAGTCCTTTTTCTTTTGTCTGTGCAGCGGCGTTCCTCCTGAGCTGACGGCTGTGCTAGATAATTGGCCTTTTTCTACTTTTGAGGCGAGATTTTTTGTTTATGAACGCTGCACTTTCTGCTCCCATGCCCGATGCAAATGGTTTTTTTGGTGCCTATGGTGGTCAGTTGATTCCGCCGGATTTAAAACAAGCGATGGACGATATCGCCGCCGCTTATACCGAAATTTGCCAACGCCAAGATTTTCAAGATGAGCTGGCGCAGTTGCTGGCCGATTATGTTGGTCGCCCCAGTCCGATTTTTCATGCCAAGCGCCTGTCTGCGCAATTGGGTGGCGCGCAAATCCACCTCAAACGCGAAGATTTAAACCATACGGGCGCGCACAAAATCAACCATTGTTTGGGCGAAGCACTGCTAGCCAAATTCATGGGCAAAACCAAAGTGGTGGCGGAAACGGGGGCAGGGCAACACGGCGTGGCGCTGGCCACCGCTTGCGCGCTGGTGGGTATTCCGTGCGAGATTCATATGGGGCAGGTGGATATTGAAAAAGAGCACCCCAATGTCACCAAGATGAAGATTTTGGGCGCCACACTGGTGCCTGTTACGCGCGGTGCAGCCACGCTAAAAGAGGCGGTGGACAGTGCGTTTGAATCGTATTTACAAGACCCGAAAAACTTTATTTACGCCATTGGCTCGGTGGTGGGGCCGCACCCTTTTCCTATGATGGTGCGCGATTTTCAGGCGGTTATCGGCAATGAAGCGCGCGCGCAATTTCTCCAACGCCACGGCCAACTGCCCCAGCATGTGGTCGCCTGCGTAGGCGGCGGCAGCAATGCCATGGGCATATTTACCGCGTTTTTGCAGGACGCCGCCGTGCATTTGGTAGGCGTGGAACCTGCGGGCGAAGGCTTGGATAAACCTGGGCGACACGCCGCTACGCTGAGCATGGGCAAGCCTGGGCAGCTTCACGGTATGAATTGCTATGTATTGGAAAACGATCAGGGCGAACCTGCGCCCGTGCACTCCATCGCTTCGGGACTGGATTACCCAGGCATTGGCCCGCAGCACAGTTTTTTGAAAGACTTGGGGCGGGTGGACTATGTGGCCGCTGATGATCAGGAATGTTTGCATGCCTTTATGCAGCTCTCGCGCATCGAAGGCATCATCCCCGCGCTGGAAAGCGCCCACGCCGTGGCTTGGGCGATACGCGAAGCGCCCAAAATGGGCAAAGACCAGCATATCTTGGTCAATCTCTCAGGCCGTGGTGACAAAGATGCAGACTTTGTGATTGCCAAATTGGGGCTATGAAGCAGACTGGCCATTGGTGCTATTTTTGGTATAAACAAGCTGTAAATAGCTGAAAACTCGCTTATTGTTCCATCTGTGGAACAATAAGCCTTTGCTCTTATTATTGCAGTGATTTTTGGTGCTTATTTCAGCGGTTTAGGCCGCTAAATCTGCCTGAGCAGCTCACTTTTTTAATATTTTTTTGCCTTTTTTAGGCGCTTTCTGCGCCAGTTTCAGGGCTGCGCCTGAGCAAATATTGGGCTTGGCCATAGCTGCTTAATTTGCTTTGTATAGCCGCACTGCGGGAAATGGCGGCGGCGGCAAAACCCCAACGCGCCCAAAAGGCGCTGGAGTTTTGAATGGCAATCAAACTGCACCAAGGCAATTGCCGTTTGGCGGCAGCGGCAAAAAACGCCGCCATCAAAGGTGCGCTTAAACCCTGCCCGCGTGCAGCAGGATCTATCGCCATATCGTGCAAATACAGGCAATCGGCGGCGTGGTTACAGGCAAAGCCGTGCGCGTTCAAACTGGGCGGCTCGCTCAAAGCTATCGGCAGGGCGAAAACATAGGCCTGCACGCCTGTGGCCGCGCTATCCATGACAAAGGCGCAGTCGGGTGCAAGCGCCAATTTGTGCAAATAGGCTTGGGGGTCTTCGGGTGTGATGCTGCTATAGCAAGCGTCTTGGATGCGCAAAATCGCAGGCAAATCAGCGGCGTTGGCGGGGCGAATAAAAAATGGCTCAGACATCTGCGCCCAAGTATAGCTAGCTGCCCCACTGGGCTGGCTAAAATGCTGCAGTGCACACCAAGGTGGCGCGCACATCAGCAGGAGAGAAAGACCAATATGAACAAAGTTTACCCCAGCGCAGCCGCTGCCCTAGAGGGCTTGGTGCGCGACGATATGCTCATCGCCTCGGGCGGTTTTGGCATTTGTGGCATTCCCGAACAATTGATTGATGCCTTGGTGGCCACGGGGCATAAGGGCTTTTCCGTGATATCGAATAACTGCGGTATTGATGGCGTGGGCTTGGGCAAGCTGCTGAACACGCGCCAAATCAGAAAAATGATTTCCAGCTATGTTGGCGAAAACAAAGAGTTTGAACGCCAATACCTCGCGGGCGAGCTGGAAGTGGAATTCACCCCGCAAGGCACGCTGGCAGAAAAGCTGCGTGCGGGCGGCGCGGGCATCCCGGCTTTCTACACCCGCACCGGCGTGGGCACCATCGTCGCTGAAGGCAAAGAAACGCGCGAATTTGATGGCCACACTTATGTGCTGGAGCGTTCTTACGCGCCCGATTTATCCCTGGTCAAAGCCTATCAGGCCGACAAAAGCGGCAATCTGCGCTTTCGCCTGACTTCGCGCAATTTCAACCCTGCGGTGGCCATGGCGGGCAAGGTCTGCGTGGTGGAAGTGGAAGAAATTGTGGAAACGGGCGCAATTGCTCCTGACGACATTCACCTGCCTGGGATTTATGTGCATCGCATCGTGCACAACCCCAACCCCAGCAAACAAATCGAAAAACGCACTTTGAGGAGCTAAGCCATGCCCTGGACGCAAGAACAAATGGCGCAACGCGCCGCACAAGAGCTGCAAGACGGGTTTTATGTGAATCTGGGCATAGGCATCCCCACGCAAGTGGCCAACCATGTGCCCGCAGGCATGGAAGTTTGGCTGCAAAGCGAGAATGGTTTGCTGGGCATAGGGCCATTTCCCACCGAAGCTGAAGTCGATGCCGATCTGATTAACGCCGGTAAGCAAACCGTGACCACGCTGCCAGGCTCGTCCATTTTTGGCAGCCACGACAGCTTTGCCATGATTCGTGGCGGCAAAATCAATCTGGCGATTTTGGGCGCGATGCAGGTCAGTGAAAAAGGCGATCTGGCCAACTGGATGATCCCCGGCAAAATGATCAAAGGTATGGGCGGCGCTATGGATTTGGTCGCTGGTGTGCCGCGCGTCATCGTGCTGATGGAGCATGTGGCTAAGAAGAAAGACGGCACAGAAGACCTGAAAATCCTGCCCGCCTGCACCTTGCCGCTGACGGGCGTGGGCGTGATCAATCGCATCATCACCGACTTGGCTGTGATGGACATCACGCCTGAGGGGCTGAAGCTGGTGGAGCTGGCGCCTGAAGTCACACGCGAACAGGTACAGGCCAAAACTGGGGTGACGCTTATTTAAGGTGTGATTTCGGTCTTTTAGTGGGCCAAATCTGCCTGAGCAGCTCACTTTTTAATATCAAAATATGGCCATTTATTTGCTAGGTGACATCCAAGGCTGCGACGCAGCTTTGGGCTTACTGCTGGAGAAAATCGCCTTTTCACCCAGCCGTGATACCTTGTATTGCTTGGGCGATTTGGTCAATCGCGGGCCAGATTCGCTGGCGGTTTTGCGCCGTCTGATGGCTTTGGGTAGCAGTGCGCCCTGCATTTTGGGTAACCACGATTTGCATTTACTGGCGGTGGCCGCTGGTGTGCGTCACGCTGGCCGTATGGATACCTTGCAAGGTATTTTGCAAGCGCCTGATAAAAATGCACTGCTCGATTGGTTGCGACACCAGCCTTTGGCGCGCAGCCTGTACGCTGCTGGGCAAGACTATCTGTTGGTACACGCTGGCGTGCTGCCGCAGTGGAGCGCGGCGCAAACCCTGGCCTTGGCTGCTGAGGTAGAGCAGGCCCTGCAAGGGCCCGATTACCGAGATTGGCTTGCCACTATGTATGGCAATGAGCCTGCGGTTTGGAGCGATGATTTACAAGGGGCAGATCGTTTGCGCGTGATAGTGAATGCCCTGACACGCCTGCGTTTTTGCACGGCGGATGGACGCATGGAGTTTGCCAGTAAAGAAGGTGCGGGTGCTGCGCCCGATGGTTTTATGCCGTGGTTTGCAGTGGATGGCCGCGCCAGTGCCCAGGTGTGTGTGGCTTTTGGCCATTGGAGCACGCTGGGGCATATCAACCGCCCGAATTTGCTGGCATTGGATACGGGCTGCGTTTGGGGTGGTTGCTTGTCGGCTGTGCGCATAGATGGCGCAATAGACGGTGGAGTTGGCGGCGCGAACCACGCACAGGCGCGGACTTTGCTGCAAGTCAGTTGCCAGGATTTAGTGGGGGTGCTGAAGCCGCAGGCTTAGCGCGCTTCAATCACATTGCATAGATGGCTGAATACGCCTCGTCTGCTAAAAAATCCCGCAAAAAAAGCCCGCAATTGCGGGCTTTTTGTATCCAGGCTTTTGCCGCATTGAATGAGTGCTTATTTGGCTTTAAGCACGCACAGATTTCAGCTGCAATGAGAGCTGGCGCAGGGCTTCAATGCCGCTGGCTTCGGCGCGTTGGCACCATGCTTGCAAATCCACGATCAGTTGTTCGCGGTTAGCACTGGTATTGCTCCAGAAGGATTGCAGCTCATCGCGCATGCTGGCCATTTTGTCTAAGACTGGATGCTCGCTGCGCGCTTTTTGCAAATCGGCCAAAGCCGCAGCAGGGATGCGGGCATCGTCGCGGTGCAACCAGCGTTTGGCGGTTTTGATGGCGGACAGATCTGCACCTTTGGCTTGCAGGGTGTGCATCTCTTGCGCACAAGCGGCACGCATTTGCTTGGCGTATTGCGCCATGATTTCGTAGCGATTGGCGATCAGGCCTTCCAAAGTGCGATCGGTGGCGGTAGCTTGGGCTTCGCCCAATTGCATTTTGGGCGGCACTTTTTTCACATGTGCCAGGCCGAGTTTTTCTAGCGCGCAGATATACACCCAGCCAATATCCAGTTCATAAGGTTTGACTTTGAATTTGGCGCTGGTGGCGTAGGTGTGGTGGTTGTTATGCAGCTCTTCGCCGCCCACCAAAATACCCCAAGGGAAGATGTTGGTGGCAGCATCTTGCGATTCAAAATTGCGATAACCCCACCAGTGGCCTAGGCCATTGATCACGCCTGCTGCCCATAGGGGAATCCAGATCATCTGCACTGCCCATACGGTCAGGCCGATGGCACCAAAAGCGAGCAAATCGATGATCATCATCAGACTGACGCCGAGGATGGGGTAGCGGCTGTAGAGGTGATTTTCAAGCCAATCATCTGGTGTGCCGTGTTTGAAGCGCGCAATAGTCTCGGCATTTTTGGCTTCGGCGCGGTATAGCTCGGCACCTTGCCAAAATACGGTCTTGATACCTTTGGTTACGGGGCTGTGTGGGTCGTCTTCAGTTTCGCAGCGGGCGTGGTGTTTGCGGTGGATAGCCACCCATTCACGCGTGACCATGCCTGTGGTCAGCCACAACCAAAAGCGGAAAAAATGTGCCACGGCAGGGTGTAAATCCAATGCGCGGTGTGCTTGGCTGCGGTGCAAATAAATGGTGACTGAGGCGATGGTGATGTGCGTCAGCCCCAAAGTGATAAGCAATACCTGCCACCAAGCGAATTGCCCCAGACCGCCATTGAAAAAGGCGACGAAGGCATCGAATAAACCAGAAAGGGTCAAATCCATCAAAATACAAGCTCCCGATAAAGGGGTGAATCAATCTAGACAGCAAGGTCTAGGAATTGGCGCGGATTGTAGGGCGCTAGCAGCACCATGGTTTGCGCAGGAACAAAAACTCCGAGGAATTTATGGCTTTGCCTTGACAGAGGGGCGATTCCCCCTGTTTTTTGGCAGCAGCTTAGCTGCCGGTGGAGCCAAACCCCCCTGTGCTGCGGGCGCTGGCAGCAAAGTCGCCCACGATTTCCCATTGCGCTTGCATCACGGGCACGATAACCAATTGCGCCATGCGTTCCAAGGGTTGCAAGGTGTAGGCCATTTGCCCGCGATTCCATAGGCTGACTTTTAATTCCCCTTGGTAATCTGAATCGATCAAACCCACCAAATTGCCCAGCACGATGCCATGCTTATGGCCTAGGCCCGAGCGCGGCAAAATCATGCCAGCATAGCCTGGGTTGGCAATGTGGGCGGCTATGCCTGTGGGGATGAGTTCGCACTGGCCAGGCTGCAAGCTCATGGGCGTTTGAATGCAAGCGCGCAAATCTAAGCCTGCGCTGCCTGCAGTGGCGTAGGCGGGTAGCTGCTGGCGCAGGCGTTCGTCCAAAATTTGAACAGCGATTTTCATACTGGGTCAGCCGTTTTAGTAAGCAGGCGCGACAGGACGAATCTCCACAGGCGCAGGGGCTTGGGTGTCGCGTTGCACGGGCGGGTTATAGGGCACGGCTGGCGGCATGGGTTGGCTCACCGCATTCGGGTCGGGGGTGAACGCAGTTTTGGCAGGGGCAGGCGGCTGCGGCAGGGTGCGGGCTTTTTCTTCTTCGCTGATGATTTCCATCAAGTTCACCACCTTGAATACACCTTTGGTAGTGGCTGCGATATCGACGATACGAGCAGATTCGCGCTGCGTTACGCGCCCCATGAGGTAAACCACACTACGCTCAGTTGTCACAACAACAGAGTTGGCGTACAGGTCTTTGGCGTCTATCAAGGCTGATTTCACGCGGGTCGTGACCAAGGTATCGCTGCTGCGATTGCTGATGCTGGAGTTAGGCATTACTGCCAATTCGTTGTAAACCTGCACCACATTTTCCACCCCTTGGGCGATGCGCTCGGCCTGCGTGCGCTGCGCCTCGGTGGGCACTTCGCCAGTTAATAGCAGGCGGCGGTTATAGCTGGTGGTATTGATGTGGTTGCGTTCAGGGAGTTGCTCGCGTAGACGCGCAGATGCACGCATTTCTATGCCTTGGTCTTCCAATTGTGCGCCCGATGTGCGCCTATCGCTGGCGACCATGCCGGTTAAAGCCGCACCGCCTAATACGATGGGTGCACAGGCGCTTAAAAAAGGCAGGGTAGATGCTATACAAACCAGAGCTACTCGGGCAGTTTTCATGGTTAAAACTCCGCAAATGAATCAAAATTGAGGGCAAGTTTTTATTGCATTATAGAAATGCGCAGCTGCACCCAGCTTGTTAGGGCTAGGGGTAAACCAGAAAATTGTGGATTTTGCATGAAGTATCACCCTGCAAGTTATTGATGTGTATGGTTTTATTCCTATAATTTGCGCTAAGAAAAAAATAGCTGAACTTCGCCCGCTAGGAGGCCTATATGTCCAAATGGATTCGATTTCATACCAGTGTGATAGCGGCCTCTTTTTTGGCTTGCTCTTTATTCCTGGCTCCGTCGCTGGCGCAGGCGAAAACAGCGACAAAAAGTAAAGATAAAACCGCGCAAGTGCAGCACGCTAAAAGTAAAGCAGCGAAGGCGGGCAAAACTGCTAAGAATAAGCAGGAGGCAAGAGCAGGGAAAACTGCGTATCAAAAGAAAAGTAAACACAGCAAGGCGGCGCCCAACTTGGCTAGCAGGCGCGATAAGCATGCTAAAAAGCATTTGGCTGAAAAATCCCCCGCGCGCCATGCACCAGCCGTTTTGAGCGAGGATGCCCGTGCAGAATTGACAGCGATTCGTTCGCGCATGGCTTCAGCTAACCAAGAGCACCAAGCGCAAATGCGTGAAGTGCGCCGCGCGCAATTGGCGCTAGCAGGGTACGCACCCGGCGCAGGAGATGAGGAGGATGCCTATGCTCTTAGCTTAGACAGCAGCAATGCTGTTAGCTGGGGTAAGCGTTCTGGTTTGCACTACACGGCCGACCCATTGGGGCTGAGTGCTAGTGTGGGGTATTTGATGGATGCCAATACTGGTGAAGTGCTCTATAGCAAAAACGAAAATGCAGTATTGCCTATCGCATCGATTACCAAGCTGATGACGGCGGTGGTGATTTCTGAGGCCAATCTGCCGATGGATGAAGCCATTACCATCACGGATGATGATGTTGACTACTTGAAAAATAGCTCTTCGCGTTTGAAGGTGGGCACCACGCTGTCGCGTGGGCAGATGCTTTTGCTGGCACTGATGAGCAGTGAAAATCGTGCGGCACACTCATTGGCTCGCACTTTCCCTGGGGGCACTTATAACTTCGTGCGTTATATGAATCAAAAAGCACGAGATTTGGGGATGAAGAGTACGCGCTATGCGGATCCGACGGGTCTGTCGAGCGAGAATCAATCTAGTGCACACGACTTGGCGATTTTGGCCGCTTACGCCGCCAAAGACCCAACTTTACGCAGCTATTCGACCGCGCAAGAGTACGCAGTTGATGGCATGGACGGCCGTAGTTTGTTGTATCGCAATAGCAATGCTTTAGTACGCGCAGGCGCTTGGCCTGTAGAGTTGCAAAAAACTGGCTATATCCGCGAGGCTGGGCGCTGTATGGTAGTGCAAAGTCAAATGGCTGGGCGTAGCGTAGTCATGGTTTTACTCGATGCTAATACCAGTGCCGAGCGTCGAGGTGATGCTGAGCGTATTCGCCAGTGGTTCGAAGGTGGCAGCGGCGGCCTTTATGCAGCAGGCAGCACAAGCGCGCAACCTAATAGTGCTTCTGGCTTCGTACAGGCATCCAATCCAACAGCGGGTAGCGGCAACATCATGCGCGCTCTGCATGGTGGATTTTGATAGCGCATCGCTGCATGCGTTGTGTATGGTGTTGGCGCTAGGCCTAGCGTGAGGCACTTGTTCTTTTGCTGCAAGTCTGACTAGAGGCAAATTTTTATTTGGTGCAAGGCAGAGCTTGTTATTGCTCGCTTTTCTGTGCATATGGCAGGATGCGGCAGTGTTTGATGGCAGCCGCGCCCTGAGGTGAGCGCCAAGTAGGAAGCCTAGCTTTGGCTACTTCGGAAAGAATGCACGATTGCGCAATTGCGCGAGTTGATCGCGCACTCGTGCTGCTTTTTCAAACTCTAAATTTTGTGCATGCTGCAGCATTTGCTTTTCTAGCTTTTGCATTTCTTTAGCCAGTTGTTTTTCACTCATGTTTTCTACTGTGGCGCGTAGTAGATCTTCGTCTGCCCCTTGATCATGCAATCGACCTGCTTTTTTGGCTTGTTTCTGTGCTGCTTCACTTTGAACACCGTCTATTAAATCTTTAATTTTTTTGTTCAAACCTTTAGGGGTGATGCCGTGCGCTTGATTAAATGCTTGTTGCTTGATGCGGCGGCGCTCGGTTTCATCCATGGCCGCCTTCATGGATTTAGTGATACGGTCGGCATACAAAATGGCTTTGCCGTTTAGATTGCGCGCAGCGCGGCCTATGGTTTGAATCAGACTGCGCTCGGCACGCAGAAAGCCTTCTTTGTCGGCATCTAGAATGGCCACCAGCGAAACTTCAGGCAAATCTAGGCCTTCGCGCAGCAAATTGATGCCTACCAAAACATCAAACATCCCTAGGCGTAAATCGCGCAAAATTTCCACGCGCTCCACCGTATCCACATCGCTGTGCAGATAGCGCACTTTTACGCCGTTCTCGCTCAAATAATCGGTTAGTTGCTCGGCCATTTTTTTGGTTAGTGTGGTAATGAGAACGCGTTCATCTGCTTGTACGCGCAAGCGAATTTCACTCAGTACATCGTCTACCTGATGTATGGCCGGGCGTACCTCCACCACAGGGTCGAGCAAACCCGTGGGGCGCACCACTTGTTCTACTACTTTGCCCGTATGTTCTTTTTCGTAATCAGCAGGGGTGGCCGAGACAAAGATGCACTGGCGCATACGCTGTTCGAATTCAACAAATTTCAGCGGGCGGTTATCTAGGGCGCTGGGTAGGCGAAAACCGTATTCCACCAGCGTGGTTTTGCGCGCACGGTCGCCGTTATACATGGCGTTGAGCTGGCCTATCATTTGGTGGCTTTCGTCCAAAAATAACAGCGCATCGGGCGGCAGATAATCGGTCAGCGTGGGCGGTGGTGCGCCCGGCACTGCGCCCGATAAATGGCGGCTGTAGTTTTCAATGCCTTTGCAGTGACCCACTTCGGTCAGCATTTCCAGATCAAAACGGGTGCGCTGCTCTAGGCGCTGTGCTTCCACCAGCTTGCCCATGCCTACCAGCTCTTTCAGGCGACTATCGAGCTCCAGTTTGATGGTTTCGATGGCTGCCAAAATTTGTTCGCGCGGCGTGACATAGTGGCTGCTGGGGTAGATGGTAAAGCGCGGCACCTGCTGCACCACGCGGCCAGTCAGTGGATCCAGCAAATACAAGGCTTCCACCTCGTCATCAAACAGTTCGATGCGCACCGCCAGTTCGGAATGTTCGGCGGGAAAGACATCTATGGTGTCGCCGCGCACGCGGAATTTACCGCGCGTGAACTCCAAATCATTGCGCTGGTATTGCATGCGCACCAACTGCGCGATGGCTTCGCGCTGGCTGATTTTGTCGCGCGGGCGCAGGATAAAACGCATTTGCGTATAGCTCTCGGGCGCACCGATGCCATAAATCGCGCTGACCGTGGCAACGATAATGGTGTCGCGCCGCTCCAGTACGCTTTTGGTGGCCGATAGACGCATTTGTTCGATTTGCTCGTTAATCGCCGAGTCTTTTTCAATGAACAAGTCGCGCTGCGGCACATAGGCTTCGGGCTGGTAGTAGTCGTAATAACTGACGAAATACTCCACCGCATTATTCGGGAAAAATTCGCGGAACTCGCTATAGAGCTGCGCCGCTAGCGTTTTATTGGGTGCAAACACAATGGCTGGCCGCCCCGTGCGGGCAATGACATTGGCCATGGTGTAGGTCTTGCCCGAACCTGTCACGCCCAGCAGGGTTTGAAAACGCTCGCCGTCTTCTATGCCCTCCACCAGCTGGGCAATGGCGGTAGGCTGATCGCCAGCGGGCGGAAAAATTTGCGCCAGCTCGTAAGGCGAGTCAGGAAAGCGGATTAGCGGAATGGCAGCTGGCTCGGGAGATAAAGGGGCGTTTTTTTTGGGCATAGCAGGGCATTATGCCAAGCGCGTACCTAATGGAATTTCGCCATCTGGGGTGCACAGGCGCACCGCGCCGTTCTCATCGTGAAAGCCGGTCACCAAACATTCACTCATGACGCTGCCGACTTGTTTGGGCGGGAAGTTGGTCACGGCCACCACCAGTTTGCCGACCAAAGACTCCGGGGTGTAATGCTGAGTAATCTGCGCACTGGATTTTTTGATACCGATCTCGGCGCCGAAATCGATTTGTAGTACGAGGGCTGGGTTTCGAGCCTTGGGCAAAGGCTGAGCGCTGAGTACGCGACCTACCCTTAGCTCAACTTTACTGAAATCCTCCCAGCTGATGGTAGAGGGGGCGGTTTGTGTGGATGTTGAAGACATCCCTAGGATTTTAGAGCCGCTAATTTAGGCCGCCAAGGCCATGGCCTCTGACTGGTTTTGTGCTGCAGGATTGCTGGCACATTGACAGCTGGCTACCAAGTCGCGCGCGCAGCCTTCGCAATTGCCGCATTGCAGGCCGACTTGCAAGTCAAACTGAATCTCATCAAAGCTTTTGCCGCTTTGCGCTTGGGCGACGATGATGCGATCAGATACGCGGTTGCAGACACAAACAATCATGGAAAAACTCCAAAGTAGCGAGAATGGCTAGTGTGACCAGTGTGCGATTCTAAATGCAAATTATTATCAATACAAATTTTAGGTATTCATGGGGAAGGCATAAAAAAACCGCCGTATTGAGCGGCGGAGAGGGGATACAAGGAAAAAACTTAGTCAGCCGTACCAGCACTAACCTGGCTTTGCAGCCAGTTAGGTAGACCAATGTCCTGAATCAGGCTTTGTTGGGTCTCTAGCCAGTCCAAATGCGCTTCGTTGTCTTCTTTGTATTCCTCTAGCAAATGACGCGAGACAAAGTCTTGTTCTTTTTCGCACAAGGCAATGGCTTGCTGCAGTATGGTGTGTTTGCGTTGTTCGGCTTGGGCATCACAGGCAATCACCTCGGCCATATCTTCGCCTATCAGTAATTTGCCCAAATCTTGCAAATTAGGCAGGCCGCCCAATAGAAAAATGCGCTGCACCAAGGCATCAGCTATTTTCATTTCAGCGATGGATTGGTGGTAGATTTTTTTGTTCAGCACCTCAAAGCCTTGGTTTTTGGCCATGCGGGCGTGCAGAAAGTATTGGTTGATCAAGGTCAGGGACTCGCGCAAAACGATATTGAGTTCGCGCAGGACGGCAGGAGTGCTTTGCATGATGGCAGATCTTTTAAAATTATTGAGCTTGGCTTTGCAGATAGTTGGGGAGGCCAATTTGGGTAATTAAGCCCAATTGCTTTTGCAGCCAGTGTGCATGGTCTTCCTCGGTGTCTTTGAGTTGCGCCAGAAGCAAATTACGGGTGACAAAGTCGCGTTTTTCTTCGCACAGGACTATGCCTTTTTTGAGCTCTCCCTGAACGCGTAACTCCACATCAAGGTCGGCTTGCAGCATGCTGGGCACATCGTGGCCAATATGCAAGGCGGCCACCTGCATTTGGGGCTTTCCACCTAAAAGCAGAATGCGCGCGATGATGTTATTCGCGTGCTGCGTTTCATCCTGCATCTCGTGGTAAATGCGTTCAAATAAACGGCTGTATCCCCATTCATCGTACATGCGTGCGTGGATGAAATACTGGTCGCGCGCGGCTAACTCGCCAGCAAGTAAAAAGTTGAGGTAATCAAGAACTGCGGTTTCGCCTTGCATATGGAGTGAGCCTTTCTAGTTCGAATTTCTTTGGCCATTGTAGGCATAAAGAAGTCAGAGGCTGATCATTGCGACAGCGTATTTTTACGGGCTTTTTTGTTCTTTGCCAAGGGTAAATGCCGATTTCGATTTAGAATAGGGGGCTTAGCGTTTTTCGGCAAACATGGCTTAGTAAGCTGAAAGATGACAGGCGCCTCGTACACCACTGCACTCTCACCCGTCAATCTTGGAGAACGCCTTGCTTAAAACTCTTGCCCCTCGTCATCCGCCCGCTATTTTGGCTCTCGCTGATGGCACCGTATTTATTGGCGCATCTATCGGGGCAGCAGGCTCCAGCGTTGGCGAAGTGGTGTTCAATACTTCGATGACGGGTTATCAAGAAATTTTGACTGACCCCAGTTATTGTCAGCAAATGGTGGTGCTGACATATTCTCACATCGGCAATTACGGTGTGTGCTTAGAAGATGTTGAGTCTGAAAAAGTGCATGCTACGGGTTTGATCATCAAAGACCTGCCGCTGGTGCATTCCAATTTCCGCGCCGATACCGATTTGTCTAGCTACCTTCAGGCTAATGGCGTTTGTGGCATTGCAGGCTTAGATACCCGTGCGCTTACTCGCCACCTGCGCTTGCACGGTGCGCAAAACGGCTGCATTTTGACGCTGGCGCCAGGCGAAGAAATGACCGAAGTGCTAAAAGCCAAAGCGATTGATCTAGCCAAACAAGCTACAGATATGACGGGGCTGGATTTGGCAAAAGTAGTGAGCACAAGTCGAACCTACGAATGGACGCAAACCGAATGGCAGTTAGGTCAAGGCTATGGTGAACAAGCTGCGCCCCAGTACCATGTGGTCGCTTACGATTTCGGCGTGAAGAAAAACATTTTGCGTATGCTGGCCTCGCGTGGCTGTCGCGTTACTGTTGTGCCTGCGCAAACCCCGTTTGCTGATGTGCAAGCCATGCAGCCTGATGGCGTATTTTTATCCAATGGCCCTGGCGACCCACAAGCCTGTGATTACGCGATCGAAACTGCCCGCGCTGCGATGGATAGCGGCATCCCCACTTTTGGCATCTGTCTTGGGCACCAAATCATGGCGTTGGCCTGCGGTGCTAAAACCTTCAAAATGAAACACGGCCATCATGGCGGGAATCATCCTGTAAAAGACCAAGATACAGGGCGGGTTTACATCACTTCGCAAAATCACGGTTTTGCAGTCGATTTGGCGACTTTGCCAGCTCATTTGCACTCTACCCATATTTCTTTGTTTGACAGTACTTCGCAAGGTTTGGTGCGGACTGATCGCCCCGCTTTTTGCTTTCAAGGCCATCCAGAGGCGTCGCCTGGCCCACACGATGTGGCTTATCTGTTTGATCGTTTTACCGCCAATATGCAAGCTGCGAAAGCTGCTTAGATATCAAATATCACTATCAATAAAATAGCTGCTCAGGCAAGTTTGACGGCTGGATTCTTCAAATACCTTGATAAATTCCAGCCTCTGCATGAGACGGCTACAATTTTCTTTCTTTTATTTTCTTGCCCACTACGGCGTGGGTTTTTGAACCATGTTTTTCGCCAAACTTCTCCCCCGTGAAGGCAACTTCTTTCAACTATTTGAAGAGCATGCAGGTTTTGTCTTGCAAGCAGCCAAGGCTTTCACCCTGCTGGTGACGCATTACGACGATGAAATTTTGCGCGACAAGTACATCGATGAAGTAAACAAGGCTGAGCACGCTGCCGACCGTATTACACGCGAGGTACATCGTCAGTTACACGCGACCTTCATCACCCCAATAGACCGCGAACAAATCCTGCAATTCATTGATCGCCTCGATGATGTTGCCGACTTGTTGCAAGACGCGGCCGAAGCTACGGCGCTCTACGATGTCCATCACGCCAATGACGAAATCCGTCGTTTGGTCGATCTGTGCGAACGCTGCTGTGAACGCTTGGTTAGCGTGGTAGCCCTATTGCCTAACCTTTCAGGCAAAGGAGTGGCCGCAGCCGCGTTGAAAATCTGCGATGACATTGATGAGCTGGAGTCCGATGCCGATCGTGTGATGCGCGCAGCGATGTCCAAGCTTTTCCGCCAAGAAGAAGATGTGCGCGAAATTTTGAAGCTTAAGCTGATTTATGAACTACTCGAATCGGTGACCGATAAATGCGAAGATGTTTCTAACATCATCGAAGGCATCGTGCTGGAAAATTCGTAAAACTCACGGCTACTCTCTTACACACCTTACGCAGGAAATTCGCTATGGAAGCAGTAGTCCCAGGCTTATGGGTTGTCTTCATGCTGGTCATATTGGCCTTGGTGTTTGACTTCATGAATGGTTTTCATGATGCCGCCAACTCTATCGCCACCGTGGTTTCTACCGGTGTGCTCAAGCCCTTTCATGCCGTGGCGTTCGCGGCATTTTTCAACTGCGTGGCTTTTTTTGTCTTTACCCACAGTGTGGCAGCAACGATAGGCAAGGGCGTGATCGACCCTGGCGTGGTCGATTTGCATGTGGTCTTCGGTGCATTGATAGGCGCTATCGTTTGGAATGTGGTGACTTGGCGTTGGGGCATTCCCAGTAGCTCTTCTCATGCCCTTATTGGCGGCATCATCGGTGCGGGGGTAGCGCGCTCAGGCACCGAAGTGCTGATAGGCAGCGGCATCCTGAAAATTGTGGCCTTTATCGTGCTTTCGCCTTTACTGGGCTTCGTCCTAGGTTCCTTGATGATGGTCATTGTGGCTTGGATATTCCGCAGCAAAAGCCCAGGACAAACCGATAAGCTGTTTCGTCGCCTGCAACTAACTTCGGCTGCTGCTTATAGTCTAGGCCACGGTGGCAACGATGCACAAAAGACAGCTGGGATTATTTGGCTATTGCTAATGGCCGCAACTAATATGGGCGTTGTCGGTTTACCTGTTTGGATGCAGGCACGCGCCGACCACCTGCCTGAGTGGGTTGTGATTATTTGTTATTTGGCCATAGGCTTTGGTACTTTGTTCGGCGGCTGGCGCATTATCAAAACCATGGGACAAAAACTCACCAAACTAAAACCGGTAGGCGGCTTTTGCGCCGAAACGGGTGGTGCATTTACCTTGTTTACAGCCACGGCTTTAGGTATTCCTGTTTCCACCACACACACCATTACTGGGGCGATTGTGGGGGTGGGATCAACCAAGCGCGCCAGCGCGGTGCGTTGGGGCGTAGCTGGCAATATTGTTTGGGCTTGGATTTTTACTATTCCAGCAAGCGCATCGGTATCCGCTGTAGCCTACTACCTCAGTATGCAACTGTTCTAATCCTGCGCGGAGCTGCTACTGGTAAGCATAAAGGCCCTTAAAGCACCGGCTCTTTAATGGGTAATACTGCATGGATGTGCGTACCTTGTCCCGGGGCTGAATGGATAACCAGCTTGCCTGCTAAGGCCTCCACACGGTGCAACATACCTGGCAGACCATGGCTTTTGTGCAAAGCCTCTTGCGGGTCAAAACCCACGCCATCGTCTTCAATATGCAAATCTAAATAGCCTGCCTGGGTTTGCAGGCGGATGCTGACATGCTGCGCCTGCGCATATTTGCTGATGTTATTCAGGCTCTCTTGTACCAGACGAAATACAGCCAGATTGGTGGCACTATCACATGGTGGTGCATCCAGCAGTAGTTCAGTGACTATGCCCGTGCGGCGCTCAAACTCTTGCACTTGTATCTCCAGGGTGGCATCCAGTCCCAGATGGTTGAGAGAGGATGGCAATAAATCTTCGGTAATCCGGCGCTTAAACGCCGCGCAGGCATTTAAGGATTCATTTAAGTGATCCAGTCGTTCTTGCAAGGCTTCGTTACCTGTTTGCATAGGCAGCCTACTGCGGATGCGCGCCAAATCCAGTTTTGCTGCAGTTAGTAAAGCCCCCATTTCGTCATGCAGTTCGCGTGCTAGGCGGGCGCGTTCGTCCTCTTGCACGCTGAGCAAGTGATTGGCTAGCTCAGTCATGCGTTTAGTGCGGTCGCGTACTGCAATTTCTAGGGTATCGCGTTCCGCAGCGAGTTCTGCTTGCTGGCGTGCTTGCATTTGATTCGTCGCTTGTTGTTGGCGTAAAAACATATACAGGGCCAGTAAGGCAGCTAAAGCCGTCAATGTGATTGCTAAGCGCGAGAAGGCAACACTGGTGTGAATGTTTTTGGTTGCCAACTCCATACGCTGGCGATTTTCTTGGCTGAGCAGTTCTAGTGCATGGCGAATATCGTCCATGCTTTCTTGCCCAACATCGGTGTTGATGGTTGCTAACCAATTGCCTTGATCTGGTGCCGCACGCCTGAGCTTTACGCCGACTTCCATCTCGGCCATGCGGCGCTGTACCGACGCAGAAAGTTTGGAGAATTTGCTGAGTGAGGCTGGGTTGCTGTCGTAAAAATTGCGCACTTTCTCTAGCGCTGGCTCCATAGCTGCGCTGGCCTCTAAATAAGGTTGCAGATAGATAGAGCGCCCCGTGAGCAAAAAGCCGCGTTGGCTGGCTTCCGCATTGAGTGCCAGTTGGCGTACGCGATCCAAAGCGCGTCGTTGATTATCAAGCTCTTTAACTATGGCCAGCGCTTGTCTAGTTTGCTGATAGCCATACTCATTAAAGCCAATTAAAACAACTGCAGCAAATACTGCAATATAGAAAAAAACGGGAAGCTGGCGCAAAAAAGCCCAGTAGATCGGGACTTTTTGTTGGATAAAGCGACGAATGGGCATACACAATTAGCCTATGAGAGAGGGAAGCCCCAATTTTCTGCAATGCATCAAGTAGCCGCGGCTAGCAGCTCCTCGATGGCCATGCTTAGGCGCTGTTGTGCCAGCCTGCTTTGCCGGCTGTATGGGGTGCTGCTGGTGATTGTATTTCTACATTCGCGCTGCTGTTAGGCGGCGCTATCGCTGGGGCAGCTTAGCTTAAGGCAGTAGTGCGCTGCGCCCCTCTTTTGCAGCGTTTGCGAACTATTGCTTCGGCTGGATACGAGGGGCGCGTGCGAACGGGTGTGTTTTAGCTGAATTGGAATATGCCAGGCGCTTGAATCGGATCGACAGTTACCCGCACCGTGGATTTAGGCGCAAATTGACCGCGCAAGAGCATTTGCGACAGCGGATTTTCTATGCGCTGTTGGATGGCGCGTTTGAGTGGGCGCGCGCCAAACACGGGATCAAACCCAACTTTAGCCAGCTCCGCCAATGCTTGCTCAGACACTTCCAAGCTCAGATCCATCTTTTCCAGCCGCGCTTGCAAAATAGCCAGTTGGATGCGGGCAATGCTGGTAATGTGGGCAGCGTCTAAGCCGTGGAACACTACGGTTTCATCAATGCGGTTTAGAAACTCGGGGCGAAAGTGCTGCTTGAGTTCTTGCCACACCGCATCTTTGATCTCCTCGTGTGGCTTGCCCACCATGCTTTGAATCAAATGGCTGCCGATATTGCTGGTCATGACGATGATGGTGTTTTTGAAGTCCACCGTGCGGCCTTGCCCATCGGTCAGGCGGCCATCGTCTAGCACTTGCAGCAGTACATTGAAGACATCGGGATGGGCTTTTTCCACCTCGTCCAGCAGCAGCACGCTATAGGGTTTGCGGCGCACGGCTTCGGTCAGATAGCCGCCTTCGTCGTAGCCCACATAGCCAGGAGGCGCGCCAATAAGGCGAGCTACCGAATGCTTTTCCATGAACTCGCTCATATCCACGCGAATCAGTTGATCTTCACTGTCGAACATAAAGCTCGCCAAGGCCTTAGTCAGTTCGGTTTTACCCACACCAGTCGGACCTAAAAACAGGAAGGAGCCTGTCGGGCGATTAGGGTCAGACAAGCCTGCACGCGCGCGACGGATAGCATTGGCTACGGCAGTGATGGCTTCGTCTTGTCCCACCACGCGTTCGTGCAGTTTGTCTTCCATCTGCAGCAGTTTGTCGCGTTCGCCCTGCATCATTTTGGCAACAGGTATGCCCGTGGCGCGGCTGACCACTTCGGCAATTTCTTCCGCGCCCACTTGGGTGCGCAGTAGTTGGTGGGTTTTGTTCGCGCCCGACGCTTCTTTGGCTTGCGCGTCTTTGAGTTTTTTCTCCAACTCAGGCAGGCGACCGTATTGCAGCTCGGCCACTTTGTTCAAATCGCCTTGGCGCTTGAGTTCTTCAATCTGGAATTTGACTTTCTCCAATTCCTCGCGCACTTGCTGGCTGCCCAAAGCAGCGGCCTTCTCGCTCTGCCAAATTTCTTCCAAATCAGCGTACTCTTTTTCCAGGGCTTGTATTTCCGCCTCAAGTAGCTCTAGGCGTTTTTGGCTGGCCTCATCCTTTTCTTTTTTCAGGGCTTCGCGTTCGATTTTGAGTTGAATCACACGACGATCGAGCTTGTCCATCGCCTCGGGCTTGGAATCGATCTCGATTTTGATTTTGGCTGCCGCTTCATCAATCAAATCAATGGCTTTATCGGGCAAGAAGCGATCGGTTATGTAGCGGTGTGAAAGCTCAGCCGCTGCCACAATAGCAGGGTCGGTAATGTCCACGCCGTGGTGCACCTCGTATTTTTCCTGTAAGCCACGCAAGATGGCGATGGTGGCCTCTACGCTAGGCTCATCCACCAGCACTTTTTGAAAGCGGCGTTCCAGTGCTGCGTCTTTTTCGATGTATTTGCGGTATTCGTCCAGGGTGGTTGCGCCCACGCAATGCAGTTCGCCTCGCGCCAGCGCGGGTTTGAGCATATTGCCGGCATCCATGGCACCGTCGGTTTTGCCCGCGCCCACCATGGTGTGCAATTCGTCAATAAACACGATGGTTTGGCCTTCGTCTTTAGCCAATTCATTCAGTACATTTTTCAGGCGTTCTTCAAATTCTCCACGGTATTTGGCCCCAGCCAATAACGCCGCCATATCGAGCGAGAGCACGCGCTTGCCTTTGAGGGTGTCGGGCACTTCACCCGCCACAATGCGCTGTGCTAGGCCTTCCACAATGGCTGTTTTTCCCACACCTGGCTCGCCAATGAGCACGGGGTTATTTTTGGTGCGGCGTTGCAATACTTGAATAGCGCGGCGGATTTCATCATCTCGCCCAATGACGGGATCGAGCTTGCCGATGCGCGCGCGCTCAGTCAGGTCGAGACAGTATTTTTTCAGGGCTTCGCGCTGGCCTTCTGCGTCGGCACTGTTCACGCTTTGACCACCACGCACAGCCTCAATCGCGCTTTCTAGACTTTTGCGCGTTAAGCCTGCGGCTTTGGCGTCTTGTGCTAAGTCGCTTTTGGCATCGGCCAGTGCCAAGAAGAACAATTCACTGGCAATAAATTGATCGCCGCGCTTGATAGCTTCTTTTTCAGTAGCTTGCAGCAGCGCAGCGAGGTCGCGGCTCACGGAGATTTGATCTTGCCCGCTGACTTGCGGTAGCTTGCCCAATGCTTTGTTGGCAGCTTGTAATAAGGCAGAGGTGTTGACCCCAGCGCGCTCTAGCAGAGGCTTGGCGCCATCTTCTTGCTGCACCATCGCAGCCAAAAGATGCGCGGGTTCGATATAAGCATGGTCTGCGCCTAGAGCCAGACTTTGGGCATCGGACAAGGCTTCCTGGAATTTAGTGGTGAGTTTGTCGGCTCGCATTTGGGTTTTTCCTTCAAGAAAAATATCAATTGCCGTCCATATGGGGTAGGGCAGGGGCATTTCAAGCGCAGTTCTTGCGCGTTTTGCCCTATGCGCCCTATTCAGTCTATACCCACTAAATTTAAATCCACTAACTCTGTCCTGCAGCGCCTAGCGCCTCATTCCAAATTCGTTGAGGTATATAGCTTGTTAAGCGCCTGATAATGGCTTGTGCCATCTCCTCATTGATGCCATGTGCAAGTCCCGCAAGCACATCGATGGTTACATCTGCCCCTAGCGCCTGCAAGCGTTCACTGGCTGCGACGCTGTGGTGATGCGCGACCACGGTATCTTGATCGCCGTGCAGCATATGAATAACAACGGGGTGCGCAGGTTTGTTTGGCACCGCAGTAAAACGCCCAGCTAAGGCGACAACGCGCCCTGCTAAAAATACATTCTGCTGAGTCGACTGCAAGCTCATAAACGCCCCTTGCGAGAAGCCAACCAAGCAGGTCGCTTCGGGTGGTACTCCAAGCAATCGCTGCCAATGCTGCACCATATCGACAAAGTGTGGCATTTGTTCGGCTACTAAAGCATGACGGTCGTCTTCAGTGGCGCCTTGGACCGAATACCACTGGTAGCCTGCAGCCACATCACAAAAATATGGGCTGTCAATGCTGATCACGGCGGCCTGGGGGAAGTGCGCCGCGATAAAACGGCCTAGGGGGGCGAGGCCTTGGGCGCTATCGCCCAAACCATGAAAGAGCAAAAATAACTGCTGCGTTAACGCGGGTTGAGCGATGACGATATGGCTGGGGGCTGGAGTGGACACGATCAAAGGCGGCAGGATAAATAAAAAATCACTGAGCAAAGCCCTACACTTGAGGCCTTGCTCTACAGGGAATGTAAACACTATGCGATTGTCCCGCTTTTCTATTGCTTTGGGTTTGGTGTGTGCGCTTTTTGCTGCGACTCAAGCCCGCGCTAGCACCATGTATAAATGTGTCACCAACGGACAAGTGACTTATGCGAATGAGCCATGCAAAGGGCAAACCATGCAGGTCGTCAAAGGCAACGATACCAATATGGTGCAAGTCAATACCCCGAAAGTGCCTATTGGCACTGAGGGTAGTGCAAGCGATTTACCGGTGGTCAAGCTACAGCCGAAAATCGATACCAGCGTTGGTGAGGCTGCCAATTTGGGCTTGGGTGCTGCAGCGCCTGCTAATAAAAGTACCGATGGCGGCAGTGCAAATGAGCGCTTTCTCAAACAACTGCAGGCACAAACCCAGGCTTTGGCGCAGCAACAAGCCCAGCAAAGCGCTGTGGCCACTACAGATGCCAATGCAGACGAAACTGGCAGTGAGGCCGATTGGCCCCAAGCACTGCGCCTGCCCACTGACCCGAGTGTTGGTCAAGAACAAGCCCCATCCGGGTTTGAGCCTTTAGTGATGCCTACAGGGGCTGAAATCGTCGCCGAGTTGCGTAAGAGTTGGCAAGCAGAGCTGCAGCCAGCGCTGAGTCGATGGCTGGTTTATGCCATGCTCTATGCTTTGGCTGTGGCTGCTCTATTATTGTTTGCGCTCTATTGGGTAGTGCGTTTTGCCGTGAAGCACGGGACACTGGCGGCGCAAAATACCCCGCCTAAGCGCTTGCAGCTCCCGCCCATGCCGCAGGTGCAGTTGCAAGCTATGCCCAAAACGGGCGCGAAAAACTAAGGCCGTATCTCTCTAGCTATCTAAATCGTATGTATCTGCGCTGTTTTGTTATTCCTTTTTTAATAGCTGCTCAGGCAGTTTCGGCGGCTTCTACGCCGCAAAAGGCTATTGAAAATAAGTTTCCAAATGCTACGGTCCAGCGTTTTCAACTGACAAACGGTTTGCAAGTCATCGTATTACCCGATCGCCGTGCCGCCACCGCTGTACAAATGTTGTGGGTCAAAGTAGGGTCTATCGATGAAACAGATGGCACCAGTGGTGTTGCCCATGTTCTGGAGCACATGGCCTTCAAGGGCACGCCCAGTGTGCCGGCGGGTGAATTTTCTAAGCGCATAGCGGCCATGGGAGGCCAAGATAATGCGTTTACCAGCTACGACTACACCGCTTATTACCAAATTGTGCCCGCAGCACGCCTGCCCGATGCCATGGCACTAGAGGCCGATCGTTTGGCAAATTTGAACTTCAGCGATGCTGAGTTTGCCAAAGAAATCGAGGTGATCAAAGAGGAGCGGCGCATGCGCACCGACGATAAGCCACGCGCGGCTATGGCGGAAATGCTGCATGCAGTTGCTTTCAGCGCCAGTCCTTATCGTCGCCCCGTGATTGGTTGGATGGATGACTTGCAGCGCATGACAGCCGAGGATGCACGCCAATTCTACCGAGCTTGGTACGAGCCGGCGAATGCCGCTTTGGTCATCGTCGGTGATGTACAACCCGCTCAGGTTCTGGCCTGGGCAGAAAAGCATTACGGCAGCATCCGCAACCGTGCAGCTATGCCTGCGCGCAAACAAAGTGCAGAGCCGCCGCAACGCGGCTTGCGCCGCCTGCAATACCATGCGCAGGCCGAGCAGGCTATGGTTTCCTTGGCCTTCAAAATCCCTTCTTTTGCAGCACTGGGCTTATCTATTACCGATACCAGCGCGATAGCACAGGATATTTATGCCCTAGTTATGCTGGCCGAGGTGCTAGGCGGTTATGACGGCGCACGCTTAGCGCGCCACCTAGGGCAGGGCAAAAATCGCGTAGCCGATAGCGTCACAGCTTATGCGGGTTTACTAGGGCGCGGGCCGGAAACCTTTACCCTCCAAGGCGTGCCCGCGGCAGGTAAAACAGCAGAGCAATTAGAAGCGGCTCTGCGCGCTGAAATTGCCCGCATTGCCAAGGAGGGCGTAAGCGCAAAAGAGCTGCAACGCGTGAAAAACCAATACACAGCCAGCGAAATATTTAAACGCGATTCGCAGCTAGGGCAGGCGCAAGAGTTGGGCATGAGCTGGGCACTGGGTTTGCCAGCCAATAGCAGTGAAATTTTGATCACTCGCCTTTCTGCAGTAAGCCCAGCGCAAGTGCAAAGCGTAGCGAGGCGCTATTTTGGCGATGCCGAGCTAACGGTTGCAACGCTCGTGCCTGCGAAAAATAACTAAGTCCTTTGGGGACAGGGCATTAAAGCGCCCAAAGCACGCTCTTATGCATAGCTATCTACAGGTGCGATAACAGCGGTATGGCTTTAAAGACCAAATCACTATATTTTTAGGAGCTTCCCAGGCAGCTTTGACGCCTAAAAACTGCAAAAACTCTATAAAAAATGGCACCTTTGGCTGTTAGACTGCCTTCAA
>CAZSPW010000011.1:0-26590 GCA_964608575.1 uncultured Burkholderiaceae bacterium
GGAGTTCAGACGTGTGCTCTTCCGATCTCGGAATTCAGCGATTTAAACCCTGCCGAACGCCAGCTTTGCATGACAGCGGTGGCCGCCATAGAAGGCGTGCTGCGCCAGCATTTGCAGCCCACCAAAATCAATTTGGCCAGTTTGGGCAATGTGGTGCCGCATTTGCACTGGCACATCATTGCGCGCTTTGACTGGGACAGCCATTACCCAGACCCCGTTTGGGCGCAGACACGGCGCAGCGCAGCAACCGAAAAACTGCAAGCATTACAGGCACAATTGCCCGCGCTGGATACGGCTATCGGCCATGCTGTGTTGCGTCTGGACGCACTCCAGCCCCAGTAAAGCCGCCTCCAGCCGCTGATAGGCTCAAAACCTAGGGCTAAGGCCCTCAAACAGAACAGAAAAATTCATGCACAAACTCTTTATTTCTGGCCTTGCCCTGAGCTTGGCGGTGCAAACAGCTGGGGCAGCAGATCTGGGGCAACAACAAGCTCAGTCTTTTGCCCAGCTTTACGCTGCGCTGTGCATGAAAAATCTGCCCGACTTGGAGGCTTTGCGCACCCAGCTCAAACCCGTACCGCGCTTGCCTGCCGATCAAGCAAAGCATTTTTTAGCCGGCCGCCCCGGAGATGCTTGGCCTGTGCCAGATAAGACTGGCACTTTTGTGCTGGCGCTGCCTACAGGGAAAAATTTTTGCGCGCTGCATCTGCGGCGTACCGATACCGCAGCCACAAAACGACTCTTTATTCAGATGGTAGGCAAACCGTCTGCGCCCGTCACTGCCAAAAAAGTGCTAGACGAGAAGAAGCAAACGGCGAGCAATGGCCAGACCGAAACCATTGCCTATGAATGGTCGCGGCCAAACGCCACGCACAAAATACTGTTCACGCTGACCACGGCGGCATCGCCTACAGCGCAGCTGCAAGCCCTAGGCTCGGTGGCCATTATCAGCAAGTAAAGTGGCACTGCCACGCAGCCCGACCCGCTGCGCTCGGTTCAAGCCCACAATTTATAATACGCGGCTATGGCAGTTTGGGCATTAGGCATTAACCACACCACCGCCCCGCTGGATTTGCGCGGGCGCTTTGCCATTGCCGCCCACGATTTGCCGCCCACGCTAGAAAATCTGCAATCTGCGCTGGGCCAGCAGGCCGAAACCACCATCATCTCCACCTGCAACCGCACCGAGCTGTATTGCGCGGGCGAGGGCATCGAAGTCGCCCAAGGCATAGACTGGTTGGCGGCCAATGGCGGCGTCAGCGTGGCCGAGCTGCAAAGCCATTCCTACACCAAACACGCCGACCAAGCCGCACGCCATGTGTTTCGCGTCGCCGCGGGCCTAGACAGCATGGTGCTGGGCGAAGCGCAAATTCTGGGGCAGCTAAAAGACGCGGTGCGCGCCGCCGAAGACGCAGGGGCGCTGGGCGCGACCTTGCATCAGCTGTTTCAACGCGCCTTTAGCGTCGCCAAAGAGGTGCGCAGCGACACCGAGATAGGCGAACACAGCATCAGCATGTCGGCTGCCGCCGTGCGCCTGGCGGGGCAATTGTTTGACGATTTGAGCCGCACCAAGGTGCTGCTGGTGGGCGCGGGCGAAATGATAGAGCTGACCGCCACGCACTTTGCCGCGCGCAAGCCCGCGCAGATGGTGATTGCCAATCGCACAGTCGATCGCAGCCAGGCTTTGGCCGATAAATTTGCGGGCGAAGGCATCCACACCAGCACCATGCGCTTGGCCGATATTCCGCTGCGCCTGCACGAGTTTGATGTGGTGGTCAGTTGCACCGCTTCGACCCTGCCCATCATCGGCCTAGGCGCGGTCGAAAGCGCGGTGCGCGCGCGCCGCAGCCGCCCCATGTTTATGCTGGATTTAGCCGTGCCACGCGATATCGAATCTGAGGTCAAGGCCTTGGACGATGTGTACCTCTACACCGTGGACGATTTGGCCAGCGTGGTGCAAACGGGCCAGGCGCAAAGACTAGCCGCCGTGACGCAGGCCGAGGCCATCGTCAGCCGCCGCGTGGATGAATTCATGCTGTGGCTGGCTGGCCGCCAAAGCGGGCAAGTCGATTTGATTCAACAAATCAACGCCCAAACCGAGGCCTGGCGCAGCGCCGAGCTGGAAAAAGCCCAGCGCCTGCTGGCCAAGGGCACGCCCGCCGAGCAGGTGCTGCAAAGTTTGAGCCGCAGCCTGACGCAAAAAATGCTGCATGGCGCTTACCAGTATTTGCGCACCGCAGCGGAGGACGAACGCCAAGGCAGACAGACGACCTTAGAGCAAATTTTCCTCAAACGCGATTAAATGCATGGCCCGCTCTGCAGATTCAGCCTTGGCCGCCTTTGGGCAATTGGTGTTGGATTTTTTCACCCCGCCACCAGCCCTCCATAACACTCCTGAAACAGGAGCTGCCCAGGCAGTTAATACCGCAGAAATTGCCAAAAGCCATCCTAAAAATCCGTTAGCGGATCCGATCCAAAATCCCGCACTAGAGCTGCCGGTTTTGGCACACCCCCAAGCCACGCACAGCATGCGTTTGAATGGCCAACTGGTAGCCTATCAGCTGGTACGCAGCAACAGGCGCACAGTTGGCTTTCTGGTCGGGGCTGATGGTTTGCGTGTGCGCGCTAGCCCGCGCGTGAGCTTGCGTGAGATTGAGCGCCTGCTGCACGAACGCGCTGACTGGATACTCCAACACTGGTGCAAACAACGCGATAAAGCCCAAGCACAAACGCCAGAAATTTGGGCCCATGGCAGCAGCCATGGTTTACATGGCCAGCCTATTACCCTGCGACTTTGCCCGCACTTGCCAGCATCGAAGGCGCAACTGGAGCACGGCGTTTTACAACTGCCCCTGCCTGCAAACGCCAGTGCCGCTGCGATAGAACGCGCAGCCTTGAGCTGGTATGGGGAATATGCATACCAACACTTTTGCCAACGCCTGCATCATTACGCCCCCGCTATGGGCGTGCGCTGGGCGAGTCTGCGCTTATCCAGTGCCCGCACCCGCTGGGGCTCGGCCAAAAGCGACGGCAGCATCCGCCTGCATTGGCGCTTGATTCAACTGGCACCAGCCTTGCTGGATTATGTGGTGGTACACGAGTTGGCACACCTGCAGGAAATGAACCACAGCCCGCGCTTTTGGGCCATCGTGGCGCAGCACTGCCCCAACTACCGTCAACTGCGCCAGCAGCTCAAACTCCAGCACCTCCCCTAGGGGCAAACAAATGGGGCCATGGCAAAATCAGGCATAATCGACAGCACAGCCATCCCGCCAGCCGCCTCCTTTTATCAGAGGCGGTTTTGCTTTTTAGGCACTGGCCTCCATCCGCTTTTATTTGTTTTCTCGGTTGTTTTATGAGCACTATTCCCATCACCAAACGCGGCGCAGAAAAACTCAAAGAAGAGCTGCATAAACTCAAAACCGTGGATCGCCCTTGGGTGATTAACGCCATTGCCGAAGCCCGCGCCCAAGGCGATTTGAGCGAGAACGCCGAATACGAGGCAGCCAAAGATCGCCAGGGTTTTATCGAAGGGCGTATCGCCGAAGTTGAAGGCAAACTATCGGCCGCACAAATCATAGACCCCACCAGCATCAACGCCGATGGCCGCGTGGTTTTTGGCGCGACGGTGACTCTAGAAGATGAAGACAGCGGCCAACAAGTCACCTACCAAATCGTGGGCGAAGACGAGGCCGATATCAAACAAAATTTGCTCAACTTTGGCAGCCCTATCGCGCGCGCCCTGATAGGCAAAGAAGAAGGCGACAGCGTGGCCGTGCAAACCCCCGGCGGCACTAAAAATTACGATATCGTGCAAGTGCAATATCTGTAAACCTCCAGCCCCATTCAAGCCAGCGCCGGATTCGGCGCTTTTTTCATGCTGGCCTACTGGCTTTTTACTCTTTATTTCATAGCTGCTCAGGCAGATTTTGTGGCCTTAAAGCCCAAAATGATGCTTAAAAATCAAGCCAATTGCAGCAATTGCCGCGCTAAAATCGGCCACACTAATAAGTCTTTGATTTACTGAGAACTTTTCCTCACACCTACCATGCAAGCCGTCAAACAAGAATTACTCCAAGCCTTGGCCTCCACCCTAGAAGGTTTGCAAACAGGTGCTGGCGACAGGGCTGCGTTTGAAAACCCGAAGGTAGCTGAACACGGCGATTTGGCCACCAATGCGGCTATGCAATTGGCCAAACCCTTGAAGATGAACCCGCGCGCCTTAGCCGAGCAAATCAAAACCAGCCTAGAAGCCTGCACCGCTTTTCAAAAATGGGTGGCTGCCGTAGAAATTGCCGGCCCTGGTTTCATCAATATTCGCCTGAAACCCGAAGCCAAACAGCAAACCGTACGCGCCATTCTTGCCCAGGGTGCGGCCTACGGCCAGCAGCCCGATAACGGCCAGCGCATTTTGGTGGAGTTTGTGTCCGCCAACCCGACTGGCCCTCTGCATGTGGGACATGGCCGCCAAGCCGCCTTAGGTGATGCGATTTGCAATCTCTACAGCAGCCAAGGCTGGAAAGTACACCGCGAGTTTTACTACAACGACGCAGGCGTGCAGATTGATACCCTAACCCGCAGCACACAACTGCGCGGCCAAGGTGTCAAGCCCGGCGATGCGGCCTGGCCAGAGGCTGCGTACAACGGCGATTACATCCAAGACATTGCTGATGCCTTCCAAGCCAAGGCCACAGTTGCCGCCGACGACCGCAGCTTTACTGCCAACGGAGATTTAAACGATTACGACAGCGTGCGCCAGTTCGCCGTAGCTTATTTGCGCAATGAGCAAGACAAAGACTTACAAGCCTTTGCGCTGAAATTCGACGAATACTATTTAGAGTCCAGCCTCTACACCAATGGCCATGTGGAAGCCACAGTGCAGCGCCTTATCGCTAACGGCAAAACCTATGAAAAAGATGGCGCGCTCTGGCTCAAAAGCACCGATTACGGCGACGACAAAGACCGTGTGATGCGCAAGAGCGAGGGCGGCTACACCTATTTCGTACCCGATGTCGCCTACCACATCCAAAAATGGCAGCGCGGCTATACCAAAGTCATCAATATCCAAGGCAGCGATCACCACGGCACCATCGCCCGTGTGCGTGCCGGTTTGCAAGCGGCTGATGTCGGTATTCCACAGGGCTACCCCGACTATGTGCTGCACACCATGGTGCGCGTGATGCGCGGCGGCGAGGAAGTCAAAATCAGCAAACGCGCGGGCAGCTATGTCACACTGCGCGATTTGATTGAGTGGACGAATAAAGACGCTGTACGCTTTTTTCTGCTCAGCCGCAAACCCGATACCGAATACACCTTCGATGTCGATTTGGCCGTGCAAAAGAACAACGACAACCCCGTTTACTATGTGCAATACGCCCATGCGCGCATTTGCTCGGTATTGCGCACTTGGCAGGAAGCCGGTGGTGACTATGTGCAATTACAAAACGCTAGCTTAGCTGCACTAGACACCCCTGCCGCACAAAGCCTGATGCTGCAATTGGCCAAATTCCCAGAAATGCTCAGCGCCGCCGCGCGCGATTTTGCCCCGCACGATGTGGCTTTTTACCTGCGCGAATTAGCTGCCAGCTACCATAGCTATTACGATGCCGAGCGCATTTTGGTAGATGACGAAGCCACCAAACTGGCGCGTCTGGCATTGGTGGCGGCAACTTCACAAATACTTCGCAATGGCTTAACGATTTTGGGTGTCAGTGCGCCTGAAAAGATGTAAAGTTCATCACCCTCTGTACTAGACATAGGTTCTCATGAGTAAAGACAGCAGCCATCTCAGCCCCACCCAAAATTTGCTTTTAGGCAGCTTGGCCGTGTTTGCGCTGCTTTTGGCTTTTGGCCTGAGCTTCTGGGTGGTTAGCCGTGGCTTTGGCCAAGGTTGGCACAATCGCGCACAAACGCAAATCCGCAGCCCGGCGGAAGAAGCACAAGCCAATGCAGGCTGGGATCCCAATCGTTTGCTCGGTGGCTTGAGTCGCTCCATGCCCGCGCCCTCATCTTGGGCTGACAACTTTGGCAAACCCTTGGCATACACCAAAGGCATAGATGCCGATAGCTATCTCTACCCGGAAGGCAGCGCACCAGCGCCAGGTAGCCTGATTTTTGGGGATGGCGATGAAATTCTTGACGAAACCAGCGATAGCAGCGACTCCCTGCTGGCTGAAAGCCAAGCTGCACAAGCCACAGCCGCGCCGCGCCCCGCACTAGGGCGCGACAGCAGCAGCGCTTCGCCTGTGGGCGGCTTGCTCAATCGCTAGAATAGCGCAGCTGTTTGGCTCTATTGCACTTATTGAACATCGTCCATCCTATGCACCTTTATCTCACCCGTCGAACCTTAACAAGCCGCACCATGCAATACGGCGGCACTTTCCTTGGCCTGATTTTGGGCGTCTTGATCGGGTTATTCGCGGCGCTGGCTGTGGCTGTGTATGTAACCAAAGTACCTATCCCTTTTTCCTCCAAGAATAATCAAGTGGAGGGTAGCGTACAGGCTGAAATTGAAAAAAACAAAAGTTGGAATCCGAATGCTGGCTTAGTCGGCGGCAAGGTGGATATGGGGCAAACAGTGCGAATTCCAGAGCACACGCCTACACCTGAGGCTACCCCAGATGCGCTTGCCAAGCTCGCGCTATCGAAGAATAAAACAGACCATGCAGATGCTGCTGATAAGCCCAGCGCCGCCCCCAGCAGCAAGCCTAGCCCTACGCCTGAAGTCAAAAACAGCGACGATCCACTGGCCGACTTGGTCAAGCGCAAAACCGTCTTGCAGCAAGGTGATGTCTCCACCGACGAAGTAGTTGCCCAAGCAGAGCCTTTTATTTACTATGTACAGATAGGCGCTTTTATCAACAAAACCGAAGCTGATAGCCAAAAAGCACAGGCTGCGCTCTCGGGTTTTAACGCCGATATCAGCGAACGCGAGCAAGCTGGACGCCAGGTTTATCGGGTGCGTTTAGGCCCATTTGAAACCAAAGATGCTGCAGACACCGCCAAAGCGCGCCTCAACGCAGCTGGCATCAATGGCGCCTTGGTACGCACACAGCGTTAATGCAGTTCAAATATACTGCCCTCCACTTCCTGATTTTTTGTTGATAGGAATAAATCTCATGATGAACCGTCGCCAAATCACCCAATTCGCCGCCTTGGGCTTATCTGCAGGCAGTGGACTATCCCTCGCGCAAGCGGCTGGCAAAGTAGTGGCCCCAGCAACTATCGCCATCACTCCAGGCAAAGATTTCGCGGTGGTAAACCCCAAAGCCCCCGTAGAAGCGCCTGCTGGAAAAATTGAAGTGGTCGAATTTTTCTGGTTCAATTGCCCGCATTGCTTCCATTTTGAAGCCATACTCAACCCTTGGGTGGCCAAATTGCCCGCCAATGTGGCTTACCGCAAAGTGCCAGTAGGCTTTAACCCCAGTTTTGTGCCGCAGCAAAAAATGTTTTATGCCCTAGAAGCGATGGGCTTGTTGAATGGGTTAACTCCGAAAATCTTCAAAGCTATACACGAGCAAAATATCAAGCTCGATAGCGAGGCACAAATCACCGACTGGTTAGTCAAGCAAGGCGTAGATAAAGCCAAATTCAGCGCCATGTTCAAATCCTTCGCTATTGGCAGCAAAGCGACACGGGCAACAAAGCTGCAAGATGCATACCAAGTCGATGGTGTACCTGCTATGGGTGTAGCGGGTCAGTTCCTCACCAATGGCACCATGACGGGCAGTATGCCCCGTATGCTGCAAGTAGTCAGCAGCCTCATTGCTCGGCAAAAATAAACCGCCCTCCCCTAACACCGCCAAAGCCTAAGGCCGCTCGAGAAAGCGGCCTTTTACTCTGGCGCCTAAGCGTCACACGCCATGCCTGTTAGATATTGCCCCTAGGAGCCTGCGCTTTTTTATGCGGGGCTAATATGGAAGGAGAACCTGCATCACTACTGGTTTGTGCAGCAGGCAAAGCAGTACTGCCGCTCAATAAGGCCTGTAACTCCTCTTGGAACAATTGGCGACCAAGGCCAGTCAAACGCAAAACAAAACGCAGCCGACCATCGGCTTGCAATTGCGGACTAGGCATGGGTAGTGCGCGGCAATGGTTTGCACAAAAAATAGCCACATCGCGTTGAATCAAACGCGCAGCTTGCAAAGCTTGGTTTTGCTGTAGCTTGGTATGAAAGCGTTTTTTGCTCAGCACCAACACCTCCGTATCCTTGCCCTGATAAAACACACTAGCTTGAACCAAGCCGTTGAGTGCCGCCTTGGCCTGCAAATCCGCCCAGGCTTGCGCCGGGTCAGGGCTGGGTAGAGAGTTGGCGGCGATGCTCAAAGCCGATAAAGAAAAGCTCAAAACAAAAAGTAAAGCTGGCCTGTTAAGCCTGCGCAGCAAAAGACCATAGTCAGGCCGCCATTTTGCATGGCGAAAACACTTGTATAAAGCCATGACACAGCCCAATAGTATTGGTTTTTGTATGGGGCTTTGCTTAAACCTCTTCATGCTGCGTCCAATAGCGTTTGCGCCAAAAAAACCAAGCCATGCTGCCTGCGGCCAAGAGCATAGCTAGGATGGCCAACCATACGCCAGCAGTGTGGTGAATCAAAGGCAAATCATCAAAATTCATGCCGAAGAAACCCGTGACAAAGTTCAAGGGCAAAAAAATCGCCGCAATCACCGTCAGCACTTGCATCGCCGAGTTGGCGCGATTGGCTTGCGCACTAAAGTGAATTTGCACGGCGTTTTCGATAGAGGTTTCTAGCTTACTCACATATTGATTGACACGCTGAATATGGCCGATGATGTCGCGGCTACGCGCCAGTAAAACATCGCGTTGCAGGCTAGCTGTTTCGGCTTGCGTATCGGCGTCCTGCTCAAGTAGGCCATCTAGCCACTCCTGCATCGTGTCATGCTGATCTTCGCAAATACTAGCCAAGTCGTTGAAGTAAGCGCGTTCTGCCAGTAATGCTGACCAAGCCGCAAAAGGTGTATTGGGCCGCAGTAATTGCCCTTGCCAGTGCTGCAAACGCAAGCCTAAGACTTTGCGCAGATTCAAATAGTCATCAACCAAAGCATTGATCAAGCGCAGCATCAAATCCGCAGGGCTATGCGGCAGTCGAGCATCTTGCATAAAGCGCGTGACAAATTCGCCGCCCCAGTCTGTGCCGTCGTCATATACCGTAATCAGCAATTTATCTAAAAGCACGAAGCAAGCTGGCGCGGTTTTAAGGCTACTCAAACTGTGTCCACGCTGCTGCGCTTCAGCCGTACAACTGTGCTGCAATTGGCGAAAAATCAGCATCTCGTAATGGCTGCTGTAGTCATAACGGCTGGGGTGCTGGGCATTGGCCAAATCACTCAAATGCAGTTGCAACAGACTCGCAGGGCTATAACGACGCACCAAATCTTGCAAGGCATTCAATTGCGCTGCCAATTCGCTGCGCGCCAGTGTGCACCAGACAAAACCAGGCGCGTCCGTTGGAAACGCAGGTGGCAGCGCTGCCAAACTGCGCACAGCAGCGCCCGAATTGGGTGGGGGAAACTGATAAAAATTCATAGGCTACAAGGCTTGGGAAACAAGAATTCTAGCGAGCTAGGCTACTACTTACATAAGATGGGATTTTTCTTTTATAATCCCGCGCTTACGGCAAAACGGTCTTTGCCGTGCTGGTGTCATCGACATGAGCAAAACTCTAGCTGACTGGGCGCCCCAAGTGTTGGGCAAAGCGTGCACCAACCGCCTAATGTTCAAGCAAAACCATAAGGAGCATGGAAATGCCCAAAATGAAGACCAAAAGCAGCGCGAAAAAACGCTTTCGTGTTCGTCCAGGTGGTACCGTTAAACGCGGTCAGGCTTTCAAACGCCACATTTTGACTAAAAAAACCACCAAAAATAAACGCCACCTGCGCGGTGCGGTAAATGTGCATGAGACCGATTTGGGTCATATCGCACAAATGCTGCCCAAGTGCGGCCTGTAATTGACCCGGACGAACAAGGAGAAATACTATGCCTCGCGTCAAACGCGGTGTTACCGCACGAGCTCGTCATAAAAAAGTTTTAGCCCTAGCCAAAGGTTTCCGCGGCCGCCGTGGTAATGTGTTCCGCATTGCCAAGCAAGCCGTTATGAAGGCAGGCCAATACGCCTACCGCGACCGCCGCAATAAAAAGCGCGTGTTCCGTCGCTTGTGGATTGCGCGTATCAATGCCGCGGCTCGTAGCCATGGCATCACTTACAGCCAGTTCATCGCTGGCCTGAATAAAGCGCAAATCAACCTTGACCGTAAGGTTTTGGCTGAAATCGCTTACCACGACGAAGCCGCTTTTGCTGGCATCGTTGCTACGGTGAAAAAAGCTTTGGCCTAAATCGCCCTTAGCTTTTCAGGCCTCAAACAAAAGCCCCTTTTCAAAGGGGCTTTTTCGTGGCTATGGTGCGCTCATCGCATCCCTATGCAGTTTGAGCTTTCCCCGCGAAAAGTCAGCATCCATGCGGATAAGCAAGGCAAAGTGTGCAAGCAACACCCGCCAGGTTGCACTATAAAAATTTATTTAACGGCGTTTATTTGATCGCTCTGTAGCCAATATCCTGACGGTATTGCATACCATCAAATTGAATCTGAGCACAAACGGCATAAGCTTTGGCCTGTGCATCTTTGACACTATCGCCCAATGCCGTGACACAGAGTACGCGCCCGCCACTAGTGCGTGTGATGCCGCCCTGCTCCACCGTGCCGGCATGAAATACCATGACATCCGCGCCCTCGCCCTCGGCCGCTTTACCTGTAGGCAAACCGGTAATGGCATCGCCCTTGCGTGGATTCATGGGGTAGCCATGTGCGGCCAATACCACGCCCAGCGCCACGCGCCTATCCCAGTCGATCTCAAAATCGGCTAAACCATCCGTTTCCGTGGCTGCAAACAGCACATCCAGAAAGTCGCTTTTCATGCGCATCATGATGGGCTGGGTTTCCGGATCGCCCATGCGGGCGTTGAATTCCAGCGTTTTTACGCCACCTTGCGGATCGATCATCAGCCCCGCATACAAAAATCCTGTGAAGGGCATGCCATCTTTTTCCATGCCACGAATCGTGGGCATGATGACTTCGCGCAGGGCACGCGCGCGCACCTCGGGCGTGACCACAGGCGCAGGCGAATACGCCCCCATGCCGCCAGTATTAGGGCCTAAGTCTGCATCCAGCAGGCGTTTGTGGTCTTGGCTGGTGGCCATCACCGCCACATGTTTACCGTCGGACATGACGATGAAGCTGGCCTCTTCACCCGCCAAAAATTCTTCAATCACCACGCGCGCGCCGCCAGCGTTGTGCTGCACACCCAGTTTGTTATCTAGCAGCATAAAGTCCACCGCTTCGTGCGCCTCTTGTGCCGTCATGGCCACTACCACGCCTTTGCCCGCTGCCAAGCCATCGGCTTTAACGACGATGGGTGCGCCGTGTTCTTCGATATAGGCATGCGCGGCCGCCGCATCGCTGAAGGTGCCGTAATGTGCGGTAGGGATGCCGTGGCGCTGCATAAAGTCTTTACTAAAGGCCTTAGAGCTTTCCAACTGGGCAGCAGCTTGGGTAGGACCGAAAATGCGCAGCCCGGCAGTACGAAAGACATCGACAACACCAGCGGCCAAGGGCGCTTCAGGACCGACGACAGTCATGTCGATTTTTTCAGCTAAAGCAAAGTCGCGTAAGGCGGCGATATCAGTGATGGGTAAATTCGTCAGGCGCTTATCCAGCAGCGTGCCGCCATTGCCTGGGGCAACAAATACTTTCGATGCTTTGGGGCTTTGCGCCAATTTCCAAGCCAATGCGTGTTCGCGGCCACCTGAGCCTATCACCAGTATTTTCATTTTCAGTATGTTTTCTGGCATTTAAGCCGTTAAATCTGCCTGAGCAGCTCATTTTTCAATAGCAAAAGGACAGTACTTAATCTACATCCAATTCAGCATTGTGATACACGCTTTGTGTATCGTCTAAATCTTCCAACATATCCAAGAGCTTTTGCATTTTCAAAGCATCATCGCCTGCCAAAGCGACAGGCACATCGGCACGCATGGTGATTTCAGCCACTTCAGCGTTCAGCCCCGCTTGCAGCAAAGCATCACGCACGGCCTCAAAATCCGCAGGGGCTGTGAGCACTTCAATGCCACCTTCATCGTCGGTAATCACATCTTCAGCACCAGCTTCCAAAGCAATTTCCATCACTTTATCTTCGCTGGTGCCAGGGGCAAACAGCATCTGCCCCACATGTTTGAACTGGTAAGACACCGATCCATCCGTGCCCAGATTGCCACCACATTTGCTAAAAGCATGGCGCACTTCGGCCACGGTACGCACCTTATTGTCCGTCATCGTATCCACGATGATGGCGGCGCCGCCTATGCCATAGCCTTCATAGCGAATTTCTTCGTAAGTCACACCTTCCAAATTGCCTGTGGCTTTGTCCACATTGCGTTTGATGTTGTCGGCAGGCATATTCGCCGCCTTGGCTTTATCTATCGCCAAGCGCAGGCGCGGGTTCATATTGATGTCGCCACCGCCAGCGCGCGCAGCCACAATAATTTCACGCGTAATCCGTGTCCAAATTTTGCCGCGCTTTTCATCTTGACGGCCTTTACGGTGCTGGATATTGGCCCATTTACTATGACCTGCCATATTTGTGTATTCTTTCGCTACGAAGGTGGGAGGGATTGGCTATAGTCTCTTATTGTAATTTCGTCCTGCCTGCACAACTCCAGCTAACGCTGAAAAACACCATGAGCGAACTAAACCTAGCCCAAAACACCCATAGCAGTTGCGCCTTGCAACTGGATAAAGCCAACCGCCACGGCCTGATTACAGGGGCAACGGGCACCGGTAAAACCGTGACCTTGCAAAAGCTGGCTGAAGAATTTTCGGCCGTAGGCGTACCTGTTTTTCTGGCTGATATCAAAGGGGATTTAACAGGTATTAGCCAAAAAGGTGCGCCTAGCGACAAGCTCAAAAGCATCTTGGCCGAGCGCGGCATAACTCTGCCCACTCCCGCAGCTTGCCCCGTCACTCTATGGGATGTATTTGGCGAACAAGGCCACCCTGTGCGCGCCACCATCAGCGATATGGGGCCCATTTTGCTGGCACGCATGCTGGATTTAAACGATGTGCAAACTGGCGTGTTGCAGCTGGTTTTTAAAATTGCGGACGACCAGCAGTTGGCCTTGCTGGATATGAAAGACCTGCGCGCCATGTGCCAGGCGGTGGCGGATAACGCCCGCGACTTCACCACCACTTACGGCAATATCAGCGCAGCCTCTATCGGTGCCATCCAACGCGCTTTGTTGCAAATTGAAGAACAAGGCGGCCATCAGTTTTTTGGTGAACCGATGCTCAATATCGCCGACATGATGCAAACCGTGGGCGGCATTGGTGTAGTCAATATTCTGGCTGCCGATAAACTGCTGCAAGCGCCGCGCCTTTACGCCACCTTTTTGCTCTGGTTGCTGTCTGAACTGTACGAAAGCCTGCCCGAAGTAGGCGACTTGCCGGCGCCGAAAATGGTATTTTTCTTTGACGAGGCTCATCTGCTGTTTAAAGATGCCCCCAAGGTTTTACTCGAACGCATCGAGCTGATCGTGCGCCTCTCGCGCTCTAAAGGCGTGGGCGTGTATTTCGTCACGCAAAACCCTTTAGACATTCCCGACGCCGTCTTAAGCCAATTGGGCAACCGCGTACAGCACGCCTTGCGCGCCTTTACCCCACGCGACCAAAAGGCGGTGCAAACCGCAGCTTCCACCATGCGCCCCAATTCAGGTTTGGACATTGGCGCAGCCATTACCGAATTGGCTGTGGGCGAAGCCTTGATCAGTTTGTTGGACGCCAAAGGCTCGCCCAGCCCAACTGAGCGCGTGTTCGTCATCCCGCCTGCCAGCCTTATCGGCCCGATTGATGCCGCGCAGCGCCAAGATTTACTGAACAATTCGCTCGTAGCTGGCGTGTATGAACAAGCTCAAGATCGAGAATCCGCTTACGAAATTCTGCGCAGCCGCGCAGGACAAGCGCCCGATGCAGCTGACACCACACGCGGCAGCCGTGGCGCACTACAGGGCAGTTTAGGCGGCAGCGCAAACCATACTGCTGCCGGAGCTGGTGCTGATACTGGCGGCATTCTGGGCAAAGCCGGCGAAATGCTCAAGGAAGCGATGCTGGGGCGCAGCGGCCCACGCGGTGGCCACTATGACGGCCTGGTGCAGCAAGTCATCAAAAGCGAAGCGCGGCGGGTTGGGCGCGATTTATTGCGTGGCGTTTTGGGCAGCTTAATGGGTGGGAAAAGGCGCTAAGCTATAGCTTTATACGCTATTAAAAATCAATTGATTTTCAGGAGCTGCTCAGGCAGATTTATCGGCGATTTTCATTAAAAAATGCATATAAAAAAGGCCAGTAAAACTGGCCTTTTTCAATGTGTTCGCCATATTGATAAGCTCGCTGTAATCGGGGCTTACTGCACGCGTTCAATATCCGCGCCCAAAGCTTTGAGCTTATCTTCCATTTGGTCATAGCCACGGTCTAAATGGTAAATGCGCTCGACCATAGTCTCGCCTTCGGCTAGCAAGCCTGCAATCACCAGTCCAGCCGAAGCTCGCAAATCGGTCGCCATCACGGTAGCGCCACTGAGTTTGGGCACGGCACTGACGACCGCAGTTTTGCCATCCACCTCAATCTTCGCCCCCAAGCGCAACATCTCGTTCACATGCATGAAGCGGTTTTCAAAAATCGTTTCGGTGATGACACTACTGCCCTCACCCACCAAGTTCAGCGCCATAAACTGCGCCTGCATATCGGTAGGAAACCCAGGGTATTCCGTGGTGCGAAAACTTTGCGGCTTGAGCTGCAAAGCGCCTGGGCTTTGCACCCGAATCCCATCGTTTGCAGGCGCAATAGTCACCCCGGCTTCGCGCAATTTCTCGATCACCGCGTCCAAATGATCCGCGCGCGCATGCTGCAAAAAGGCATCGCCGCCCGTGGCCGCCACCGCACACAAAAAAGTACCCGCTTCAATGCGGTCTGCCACCACTGCATGTTCGCAGCCATGGAGTTTTTCTACGCCTGTGATGGTGATGCGGCTGCTGCCGTGGCCTTCAATTTTTGCGCCCATTTTGATCAGCATTTCAGCCAAATCGGGAATTTCAGGCTCTTGCGCGGCGTTTTCCAACACTGTCACACCATCGGCCAAACAAGCAGCCATGAGGAAATTCTCGGTGCCTGTAACGGTCACCATATCGGTCACGATGCGCGCGCCTTTGAGGCGTTTTTGCCCCTCGGGCAGCTTGGCCAAAATATAGCCATGCTCAACCGTGATTTCAGCGCCCATCGCTTGCAAGCCCTTGATGTGCTGATCTACTGGACGCGAGCCAATAGCGCAGCCACCTGGCAGCGACACCTTGGCCTGACCAAAGCGTGCCAGCAGCGGCCCTAGCGCCAAAATCGAGGCACGCATGGTTTTGACCAGCTCGTAGGGCGCCTCTGGAATTAATGGGTCAGCAGCATGAAAACTCATGCCGCCGCGCTCACCATAAGTCTCAATAGCCACACCCATGTTTTCCAACAGGCGGCGCATGGTGCGCACATCATGCAGACGCGGCATATTCAACAGCTTGACCGGATCGGCTGTGAGCAAAGTCGCGCACATTTCAGGCAAGGCTGCATTTTTAGCGCCAGAAATTTGCACTAACCCTTGCAGCGTATTACCGCCGCGCACAAGTAATTTATCCATAGATTTTTAGTTTGATGCCAAGGTTTGTGCCGCCCATTCAGCAGGCGTAAAAGCTTTGATCGACAGGGCATGTACTTCGTCGGTCTTCAGGCGCTCGCCCAGAGTAGCGTACACCTTTTGATGGCGCGCAATCGGGCGCAAACCAGCAAAAGCCTCCGCCACCACCACCGCATACCAATGGCGGCCATCGCCTTGCACCTGCAGGTGGCTGCAATCTAAACCTGCAGCAATGATGCTGTGCAACTCATCTTCCGTCATGTTTATCCCCCAAGACCCTAACTTCCATAAAAAAACGCCTGCGATGGACACAGGCGCTCAACAGTTCCTGAGCATTCCAGCAACACCAGAATACCAAACGATTATAGGGGGCAGGCAGGTCTGTCACCCCACCTCACTGCCCAGCGTCATCTCCCAATTGCTTGCTGATTTTGCTGCAAGTTTTGAGCTGCCGCCTTGAGCTTGGCCGCTACTGCAGCTTGTGCCGCTGCTCCAGCCCGCTCTTGCACACCACCATCAGCTTGGATATCGGTATCTTTGGCTTTTGGATCAGGCTTTTTATCAGTTTTGACTGGTGCTTTGGGTTTATCGCCGCCTAAGCCTTTACTACTCTGGCTATCTTGGCTCGCAGCTTTTTTCTCGATGCCGCCCACCGCGTTAACCGCAGCCTTGCCACCCATATCGGCTTGAGTGCCCTCCATACTGACTTTGCCTGCGGCATTGATGTTTAAATCACCTTGGCCAGCCATCGTAACGGCTTGACTACTAGAAGACGAATTCACTCGGACACCATTGCCTTTGGCTTTGGCATCAGGTGCGCCATCAGCGATCTTGCCGACCTCCAACCCCACACCTGTCGATTTGCTGCTGCTTTGCGCGGCTTGCAGATTTACCGCCCCGCCCGATGTCAAGCCAACACCGCCAGCACCGCCATCGAGCTGCGTACCAACTAAGGTCATATCTTGACCGGAGCTAATTTGTATGCCCTGCCCAGCCTGAATGCTGCCGCCTTGTGAAGTGCGTGAGCTGCCCACATCCACGCCAATATGAGCAGAAATTTCTTTCTGTGTGCGCGGCGCATTCGGGTTTTGCGGCGTGGGCGCTGGCGTGGCCGAGCGCAAAGCATTAATACCTTTTTTCGCCAGCGTGCCCAAACCTGGATTGCTAGCTGGTAGGGCAGCATTGGCCGCACCCGTAGTGCGCAGCATACTGCCGCCCACGCCAACATCAACACCCAAATTAGAGCTGGTGCTTTCTGCTGCTTTGAAATCGACTTTGCCACCGGCGTTGATGGCTGCAGTGCCAGTCGCCGCAATTTGCGTGCCTTCCAGCGTCGTATTGCCACCTGAAGATAAGCTCAAATTACCACCTGAACGGATACCACCAGCTACGGCAGTAGAGCTTTCCTTTTTGCCCACACCCACACCCAAATTGCCAGCAGCTTCGGTGCGGGTGCCGTTTTGTACGCCTCGTCCTGCTGCGCGGCCAAAGGCTGTTCCCTGCTCTTCCGTTGAGCGCGAAGCCATGCCAGTGGCTTTACGCCCAGAGGCTCCAGCACTCACATCAACGGAGTTTTCTTTATGCGTGCTGCGCGCTGCATCAAAAGTCAAATTACCTTTGGCTGCAACGCTGGCATCACCTGCGGCGCTGATGTCTGTGCCTTCAAAACGCGCATCGCTGCCAGAAGTGATTTTTAGCTTGCCGCCTGATGCCAAAGTCCCCCCAGTAGCCGCACTGGTTTCTGACGAAGATTTACCCACGCCAACACCAAAGTTGCCGCTGGTATCTGAACTCGGACCCGTGCGTTTAGCGCCTGTACCGCTGGCGCGCTCTTTGCCCATGCTGCCGCCCAAGCTGGCAGATACATCCAAAGAGCTGCTTTTCGCGGTATCACGCGCCGCAGCAAAATCGATTTTGCCTTTGGCGTCTAGTTCGGTATCGCCCTGAGCGCCGATATTGGCGCCTTCAAAGCTGGCGTTGCCACCCGTTTTGATTTTCAGCTTGCCGCCAGAGAGCATATTGCTCACTACGGCTTGCGAAGCCTCGTCATGGCTTTCGTTGTAGCTGCCTTCAGCTGACAGCCCAGCACTCTTAGAACCACCGCTCTTACTAGCCGACACACTCGCACTAACATCCAAGCCCTTGCTGTCGCTGGTTTGCGTATTTCGCGCTGCATCTACGCGCAGGTTGCCGCCCACATCCAGCTCGGTATCGCCACCTGAGACGATTTGCGTGCCTTCTAAGCGTGCATCACCTTTGGTTTTGATTTTCAAAGCGCCACCAGCATCTATACCGCCAACTACAGCCTGGGAAGTGCTGCTACTGCTGCTTTCGTTGCCGTAACTGCCTTCTAAACTGCCACCTCTATTGACAATATCTACTTTCAGCTCGGCGCCAATTTTGCGCGTACTGCTGGTATCAGAAGTGGTATTGGCCGCAGCGCGGTAGTTCAACGAATCCGCTTCCAATTCGATATCGCCGCCTGACTTGAGCTGTGTGCCTTCCATTTCTGTAGCGCCAGACGAAGTGCTCTTAATCTTGCCGCCAGCTTTGATAGTGGAGACAACTGCCGTGCTGGTATTAGAAGTCGAGCCTTCTTTTTCTTGCTCAAAGCTGGCTTTAATACCGCCGCCAATTTGTACCGATTTACCTGAACTCTTACCCATGCCGCCGGCCGAGCCATTGGCCTCGGCACTAACGCCAGCTGAGCCTTCGGCATAAGCACCAATCTTGGCGGTATTGGTCTCGCTATTCGACGACGCGTAAGTCGTATCGCGTGCCGCTAGGCTAGTAATCGTCGTAGCAGATTGCTCAAAATCACCGCCAGCTTCGATATTTGTACCTACATCTTTAATCGAGTTCGTGGCCGTGCGCTTCATATTGCCGCCAGCTTTGATGCTGGATACTTGCGCTTTGGTCGAACCTTCAACCGAGCTACTGCGTGTATTGCTACCGTACAAGCCTGCGCTAACTGAGCCTTCAGCTTTGGCACTAGCTCCAGCCGTCGCTCTAGCATCCATGCTCAAACCACCAGCCTTGGCCTTGGCGCCTGCCTGCGCCGAGGCTTTACCGCTGGCATCCAAGTACAAACCTGCAGAAGTTTCGTTGCTACTGCGTTTAACTTCATGCACATCTTGCGCATCTTCAAAACTCATGTCTGCAGCTTGCAGATCCATATCTGCGCCAGACTCAAGTGATGAACCAACGGTTTTGATACCTTCTTTGGCATTAATCTTCATATTGCCACCAGACTTGATGGCTGATGCATTGTGCGTAATGTCAAGCGTATCTTCAGTCGATTTGCTAACCTTCACCAAAGCTAAGCGGTTTTCGCTACTGGCTTCGCCAGAAGCTTCAGCGGAAGCCGAGGCATTGGCCCCCGTGATACCTGCCTTAGCGCCTGCACCCGCACCGACTTTGCCGCTGGCTTTATTGGTGCTCTCGCCCATAAAGCCCACTTTGGTAGTGGAGTTGGTATTGGAGCTGGTCTTTTTGTTCTGCCCAGCCAACACATTCACATTGGTGGCATCGATTTCCACATCGCCGCCTGCCGCCAGTTCGGAGCCACGCAGATTCACATCACCACCCGTTTTGGCTTTCAAATTACCACCAAAGCTCACCTTGCTGCCCACGCCACGCACATCTTCGTCGGTTTGGGTTTCCACAGTTTTTTGTGCCAACACCAAGCCTCCAGAAGAGGTGTTTTCAGCCGAGCCAGAAGCCCCAGCAGATGCTCCAGCAGCTGCACTCACGCCGCCAGCTTTAGCGCCAGCATTGGCTTCTTTTTTGCCCTCGGCATTGCCCTTGTCTTGACCTTTTTCAACCTTCAAGAAAGTGGTAGTCGTAGTGGTGGTTTTGCTGTAATCGCGGTCTTTGCCGTCTAGGATGTTCAGATTACCGCCGGCATCTATCGCACCATCTCCTTGAACGGCCACATTCGAGCCTTCAATGGTGATGTCTTTCTTAGCTTTAACGCTGGCATTGCCACCAATATTGATATTGCTGGCCACATTGCGATCGCGCTCTTCCACATGATCAGTGGTCTGCTTGCCATAAACCCCGCCGCCAACACCTAAACCTGAGGTTTCGGTCTTACTCGTGGTTTTCGTGCTATTGGCACGCGCCAACACATTCACGCTGCCATCAGTAGATTCAATATTACCGTCGCCTGCGACATTCACATCGGTGCCCGCCAAAGTGACATCGTTCTTGGCCTTCATATTCAAGTTACCGCCCACGGTCAAACCCGATTTGATTTGCGTGGTGGTTTGTGTCGTCGATGTTGTCGTCGTTGCGTTGAAGCCTTTGGAGGAAGCCGAAGATGTCGTATGGGCTTTTTTGTCTTCTATCGTGTCAAAGGTAATCGCGTCACCTGCCGTCAGGCTGGCATTGCCACCTGCGGCGATCTGTGCGCCCGTCACTTTGATGTCTTTCTTGGCATCCAGGTTCAAATCACCAGTCGAACTGATCGTACCTGTATTGCCAATGACGGTATTGCGCTCACGGTCATTGCCCGTGGTGATGGCTAGGGTTTCATTGATGATGCTGCCTTCGGTCGATTGCACGCTGACATTGCCACCCGTGATAGTACCCCCCGTATTGCGCACATCGCCTTGCGACACAATATTTAATGAATTGCTGCCGCTGATTGTGCCACCTGAATTGGTAAGCGAAGTTAAATTCAAATTGGCATCTTTGGCGCTGATAACTGCACCAGTTTGAATTGCAGCTTTCGTACCTGCAGAAAGATAAACGACGGGAGCTAGTACTTTTTGTCCTGCGACGGTAGTTTCTACCATCCAAATAATATCGTTATCGAGCTTGCTGACTTGTTCAACACTCAGCGCCTGTCCCCACTGCAACCCCAGTTTTTTACCTTGGTTTGCGGCATTGTCCATCAAAGCCTTCATTTGTTCAGCCTCATCGGCCTGGCCATTGATGATGTTATTACCCGTTTGTGCAATCAACTGCTGACGCACCAGATAGGCTTCGTAATCAGAATCGCCTAGGCGTTTACCGATTTCGTCAGGGTTATAGCCATAGCGTTCGGCCAGATAATTAGAGCCGACAAAGTTCGAGCCCACCGCATACATCGGATTGGTTTCCACCAAATACTGTGCATTGGGGTTTTGATTGGTAACGAAATATCCATTGGGGTTGCTAGGCAGGTTGATATTCAAACCGCCATAGCTGACGGAGGGCGAGCTGCCGACCCCTGCCGATCCACCTTGGGCGCTGGCACCGGTCGTGCCATTCGCCCCTGCGCCCGCACTACCCGAACCCACTCCTGATTGACTAGTTGAGTTTGGCGCTGCCCCCAAAGGTGAGCCAGCATTCGCTAAAGCAAAACCACTGGCATTCAAGGTCGTAGCAAAAATTCCCGCCCCAATAGTGGTGACCACACCTGCGCGTTCCATGACATTGGCATCGTTATCCCAGCGCCTGTCATCGTATTTGGCTGGCCCCAAAGCAACCCAGTGGGTATAGCGCTCCCAAGAATGACGCCACTCCTGATACCCCAAAGACAGATCATTATTGGTAAAGGTGGCACTCTCGCCCGCCTTGCCTGTGATAGTGACAATCTTGCCAGATATCACACCACCAGTATTGGTGGCCGTTTTAAACTCTTTGATATTTATGTTTTTATTAGCTAGTATTTGTGGCTTGAATGTAGGTGTAGCACCTGCAAAACGCTGTTCACGACGGCTGTCTTTATGCCAATACTCTCGCTTATGTTTGTCGCCGTTATACCATTCATCATTTCTATCATTGACTTCACCTGGAACGCAAGCCGTTAGATTTCCGCCAGCATCTCTTGGGCAAGATTCATCTTTGTACGCCACATTTTCAACCCAATAGCGCGTATCACCGCCAGCCACATCATTCTGAAAATTATAGGCAGAGATAGTGATATCGCCATCGCTGCGGATGGTGCTTTCATTACGGAAGGTGCCTGCCTTAATTTTGACACCTCCCACGCCTGCATCTATCGTTCCGACTGGGCCACTCGCACTACCATAATTGGTGAAATAAATCGCCGCATCCAAATCGAGTGTATTACCCGCATAGAAAGCGCCGTAGTTGGCAATAGACCCCGAGCTGGCTTTGGCCGTCAAATTACCACCCGCAGCCATGCCGCCCGTTGCACTATTGCTAATGCCTGTGGCTTCAAAATTAAGATTGCCTGCGGAATAGACAGCCCCCAGATTACTAAATGCGCCGCCGACCTTGATAACAGAGTTGCCCGCCCCAGCCACGATGCGCGATTTACTGCCCCCCATCAGCAGCTGATTGCTATCAACACTCATAGCGCCGCTGGTATTTAGCATGCCGCCTTGGCTACTATTGCCTTGGATATCGAGTTTTTGGCTATTCACAGCCAAGGTTTGGGCTTTGACTACCCCCGTATTGCCGACAGTGATGTCAACGCCCTTGCCGGCATTTTGGCCTTTAATATCTAAAACCGCTAAAGACTCCAAACGCCCAGTGCTATTGACGCTGTATGCCGCATCACTGCCGCGCAGAGTCAAATTGCCCTCATTTATAGTCGTGCCGTTATTGTTAAAGGTCGTGGCCAGCGTCAAAGTGCTGGCACCTTTAGATTGCAAAGTGCCTGTGTTGTTGATGGTGTCTGCACTGATGCTGCTAGCGCCGCCCGCAGCTGTGGCAAAAGTCAGGGTGCCGCTATTGCTAAGGGTATTGGCCAGTTGTATCGTGCTACCCTCTGCCCCCCCTTGCAAAGTGCCCGCATTAGTCAGGCCTGTAGCCTGGATATTTAAGCCATTGCCCAAAGCGTTTGCACCAGCCTGGTTATCCAAGGAGGCTGTGCCTGTCTTGCTCAAACTTAGCGTACCACCCGCTTGCAAATATGCATTGATTTTGTTGATGACTGCCACATTGCTGCCTGTGGCTTGAATACCCAAATCCCCAGCGGCAATGATTTTGCCTGCATTGTCCAGCTGTGATCCTGTGATGCCCAAGGTTAAATTGCCTGCTGATTGGATACTGCCGCCAACTTGGTTATCTACGGTTTGCGCATTTAGGCTGCCGTGCTTGCCCACAGCTGTACTCAAAATCACCGCGCCTGCATTAGTGACGCTGCCAGCGACATTCAAGGAGCCACCTTGGTTTGCTTGCCAAGTACCGCTGTTATTCAAGCTACCCAAGCTAGCCGTTTGCCCAGCTTGACCCAAGACCATGCCCGCATTGCTGGCTGCAGCAGCAATGCCCAAGGTTTGCGCTCCTGTTGCTTGCAGCAAGCCATCATTGCTCAGGCTTTGCGCCGTGATGCTTTGTGCGCCTTTGGCAATGATTTGCCCTGCTGCCGTGTTATTGAGCGCGGAGCTAGCCAAATTCAGGGTTTGATTGCCATTGCTTTGCAGCGTGCCGCTGTTTTGCAAACCCGCTGTCGTCACGGTTTGGGCACCTTGGCTCAAAATCGTGCCCGAGTTTTGCAGGGTGTTACCGCTCGTAATATTGAGGTCTTGCGTAGATTGCAGAGCACCTGTATTCGTTAAATTCGTGGCGTTGACACTGCCAGTAGTGCCGCCGCTACCCGATGCCACTAATAAACCAGCATTGCTCAGGCTGTTAGCCACGATGCTGCTGCCTTGCAGTTTACCCGTGCTGGTGTTGTTCAGGGTATTGGCTTTGATTTGCGCACTACCTTCAGCCAAGATCGTGCCTGCATTTGTCAGGTTGGCTGTTTGCCCACCCGTTTTATCAGCAATATCCAAATTGCCTTTTGCGTGTAGCGTGCCGCTATTCGTGGTCGCATTGTTGGCGCGTACAGTCACATTGCCCGCTTTGGCGTCAATCACGCCCGCATTGTTTAGGCCCGTGGCGGCATTCAGCGCGATATTGCCCGCCGTGCTTTGCACGCCTTGGTCTGCGCCTGCTGTCATTTGAATCGCGCCGTTATTGGCATTTAGGCTCAGATTATTTTGCGCTACCACCGCTGCAGCATTCAAAGCCAAATCGCCCGAGGTGGCCGTCAAGCCCAGGGTATCGCCCGCATAGATTTGCGCGCCACTGCTGCCCACGCTCAGACTGCCCACGCTGGCATTCAAGGCTGCACCTGCGCCCCAAGCCGTGCCATTGATGGCAGCAGTTTGCGCCACATTCAAGTTGGCATTACCACCTGCGTAGCGCTTATTGTTGTCTTGTACGCTGGCGCTAGAGCTGTTGTCGTCCAGGGTTTTCGCCGTCACATTCAGGTTTTGTTTCGCCACCAAAGCGCCACCTGTCATTTGCACGCCGCCTTGGGCTGCATTCAGGCTGGCATCGCGCTGCGCCGTCAAAGACGCATTATTCAAAGTCAGTGCATCGGTGTTGCTGGCTGTGGTGCTGACAGCCAAATCGCGCTGTGCAGAGACTTTGCTGGCAATCTCCACTTTGCCTGCCGCATTCAAGGTGAAATCATCAGCCGTCGCAGCCGCATCGCCCAGCATGCGCACGCCCACGCCCGCTTCCGTGGCCAAAATCCGGATACGCCCTGCGTACATACCGCCCAAGGCGCTGGAATCAATGGCATAAGCTGGCGCCGCACCTGTGGCAGCAGCCGCGCCCGTGACGCTACGGCTGGCGTAATCCCACTGGTTCGCCCCCGCTGTAATACCCAAATCTTTGGTATTGATCGCCGCGTCTAGTTTGACCGAACGCGCGACCAAATCTAAAACTTGTTGGGCACTGGCATTCAAACCGTTGCCATTGATCAGGATGTCACCGCCCTTGACGGTAAAGCCAGCCAAATCACCAGTCGGCGAGAAATTGGGCGTACCCGTGGTCATGGTCACGCGGTCGGTATTGATATAGCCGCAACCTGAACAAGTAATGCCATAGGGGTTGGCCACAATCACATCAGCCTTGCCGCCCACCACTTCGGTAAAACCAGCCAAAGTGCTGCGATTGGCCGAGACCACCTCGTTCAAAATCACGCGCGCTTCATTGCTCAAATTGGTATTGGCCATGACCTGCCCTGCCAATTGCGATTGGCGCGCCATCTGGCTGGTATTGCCGTTATTCAGCACTAAGCCATTGGTATCCACATCGTAGCGGGTGAATTTGTTATGTGACAGGCCTGCAGCATTAGCGGTATTGATATCGACCACGGGTACGCCATTGGGCGAGACATAGGCCACAGTGTTCCCACCTGTGGGCACCACGGTAGTGGGTGCCACGCCCGCTATCGCCCCTCCTCCCGCGCCAAAGGCCGCAAATGCGGCCAACAAAGCCTGCGCCACAGGGCGAGCAATCGTGCCCGAGCGTTTGCCTTTGCGGCGCGTCGCCTCGTGCGTAACAACATAAGCTTGGTGCGTATCGCTCCAAACAACGGTAAAACTGCGGTTAAAAGAGGCGTGGCCGTTCATGATGCTGCTCCCTGTGAATTTAAAAATAAGGAATCTGAAAAAATAAAAACTGCTGACTTAAATGGAGTAACCCAAACGGAACCAAGTTTGGCAGCCTTCTTTATCCATGCCTTGCGGCGTAGCCAATGGACAGGTGGTGGAGATATCCCAGTTTGCCCCCTTCCAACTGACCGAAGCGCCTAGCGCTGCGCCAACCAAAGCGCCCTGTGGCACACCCGCTGCACGATTGCGCACCGACCCCATATCCAAGCCTGCATACCAACGCACAGGCAAAACCTGGCCGGCCGGGGTAAATACTGAACGCGTGGACAAATCGTTGCGCAAGTAATAGCCTGTATCACCAGAGAGCGAACCTTTAACAAAGCCGCGAACGCTATAAATACTGCCTATCGAAATCTGCTCTGAGCCATATAGCGTGGTTTTGGCTTGCTGTCCTGTCAGGCTGCTATTGAAAGTCCAGTCACGCCCAGCTGCATGAAAGGGGAGGAAATAACTTGCGCCGTACTTGATTTTTCTGAATTGTGCGCGCGGCGCAAAATCAGGCAAGCCTGGGAAATCCCGTAGCGCACCTGCTGCTTTTAAGCCTTGCGACCAACCCAAACTCAAGCCCAAAACCCCAGGCCCCCAGCCTGTCGAGAGGGCACTATCGAGATCCAGTACCGACAATTTACGGCTGCTGACCCCCAAATATTGCCCTTCCAGATAGTTTTTCGTGTCTTTAACCGTAAAAGTACCTGTTAAGTTCAAACGCGTACTTTGATTGCGATAAACCAAACGGTCCCAACTCAAAGCGTTATTTGTGCTATTGCCATCAGACAACAGCGCCAAACCGCTAGGTGCACGCAAAGTCGAGCGGTAACTAGAGATGCTGCCGTTATAAGTAAAGGTGTTGTAGCCGTAAGGCAGCACCACCATCAAAGAATCGCTAGTAGAGCGCGCCCCTTTATCATTCAAAGGCAAGGATTCACGATGGGTAGCCATGATGAATTCAGAAAAACCCAAGGCACTATCGCTAGAAAAACTCACTCCTAACTGATGTTTACCTGTGGAATCACTGCCTTGGTTATCTGCAGACAAATTCCAGCGGTAAAACTTAGCTGGTGTATTGCGCACGATAACTTCACTCGAACCTGGCTGACTGCCAGGCAAAATATCAAAGCTGGCGTTATTCGATTGCAAGCGATTGATTTGATCAATGCCCTGCTCTAAATCACGCAAATTAAGCAAATCACCAGGTTCGGCAGGAATCGTGTTACCTGGGCGAAAACCCTTGCGCCCTTGGCCTTCGAGGCGAATTTTTTCGATCTTGCCTTCCACCACCAAAATTTGCAATTTGCCCTGCCCTAAATCCTGCGCAGGCAGATAGGCGCGAGTAGTGACAAAACCGCGCAACATATAAGCGCGGGTAATTTCGCCCAAAATTTGCTCCACTTCAGGCACCCCCAAACAACGCCCGACAAAAGGCTGGGTGATGCCGTCGAGC
>CAZSPW010000012.1:0-7036 GCA_964608575.1 uncultured Burkholderiaceae bacterium
CGCAGCATATAAGCGCGGGTGATTTCGCCCAAAATTTGCTCAACTTCAGGCACCCCCAAACAACGCCCGACAAAAGGCTGGGTGATGCCGTCGAGCTGCGCCTGCAACAGCTGCGTCACGCCTTGCACCTCTATTGTCGAAATATTGCGGCACTTACCGGCAATTTGCGAGGCATCCACCTGCGGTGCCAAGGCTTTAAGGTCTGCGCCCTCAGGCTTTTTGATCTGCCCTTCATAGCGGCGTTGGTCACGCAAAATCTGTTCTTGCTGCTGGCGCTGCAGAAAATCTGCCTGCCGTGCTGCCGCCTCAATATCTGCGGGGCTGGGCGCTGCTAGTGCTTGACTGCTATACGCTAATAGGGCAAAGGCTTGCACCGCTATTGCACTCCATTGGATTGAATAAGTTGGCATTTTCGTTACTCGTTTTAAATGATCAAAAGCTTGCCAACACCCCCCCTTGCACAAAAGCCTTAGTTAACAAAAATATAAGAGTGCGACCAAACTGGCGTAAATTGTAAGGCTACGCTGGAATAAACTGAAATTTTTTATGTAAAGCTGATTTTTCTTCCATTTTTTTGAAGGTAGATCAATGCCAAGGTGTGGCAAAGGTTTTAAAGCAATACGGGATAATTCGCCCCATGATTGATGTCTCCCATTTCCCTCGCCACGCCAAGCCTTTGATGAGCTACAAGCCCTTTTGGGCCAAACGCTTTGGTGCAGCGCCTTTTTTACCCATGAGCCGCGCTGAAATGGAGCAACTGGGCTGGGACAGCTGTGATGTGATATTGGTCACCGGTGATGCCTATGTGGATCACCCCAGCTTTGGTATGGCAGTGGTTGGGCGCGTGCTGGAAGCGCAAGGCTTTCGCGTGGGCATCATCGCTCAGCCCGACTGGCAAAGCGCCGAAGGCTTTAAAGCCTTGGGCAAACCCAATTTATTTTGGGCGGTGACAGCGGGCAATATGGACTCCATGATCAACCGCTACACGGCAGACCGCAAAATCCGCAGTGACGATGCCTACACCCCAGGCGCACAGGAAGGCAAACGCCCTGATCGCGCAGCCATTGTCTATAGCCAGCGCTGCCGCGAAGCGTATAAAGATGTACCCATCATTCTGGGCGGCATCGAAGGCAGCCTGCGCCGCATCGCACACTACGACTACTGGAGCGACAAGGTACGCCGCTCGATCGTGGTCGATAGCAAATGTGATTTATTGCTTTACGGCAATGCCGAGCGCGCCCTCGTGGAAGTGGCGCACCGCTTGGCCAAGCGCGAGCCAGTGACCAGCATCACCGATGTGCGTGGCACGGCTTTTGTCATGCGCAGCAGCCAAAAGCCCAGCGCCGAGGGTTGGATGGAGATGGACTCCACCGAAGTCGATAGACCAGGCGTGGTGGAAGACCACATCAACCCTTACGCTACCACGGCGGAAGTAGCGGCAGAAAAAGGGGCGAACTGCGATAGCGGCGATGCTCGCAAAAAAGGAGCTGCCCAGGCAGGTTTGACGGATAAAACTGCCGAAAAGACCATTCAATTTCATCCTAGAAAGCCTGCGCTGCAGGTGGATATGGATGCTGGCTCCCTGCATTTGCAAAAGCCGGATGCTAGCGCTAATGACGAGGAGCCTAACAGTGGCCACGACGCGCAGCGCGTGCGATTACAACGCGATCGCACCGTGATTCGCCTGCCCAGCTTTGAGCAGGTCAAAGCCGATGCCGTGCTCTACGCCCACGCCAATCGCGTGCTGCACTTGGAAACCAACCCTGGCAACGCCCGCGCCTTGGTGCAAGCCCACGGCGAAGGCAGTGCCGCGCGCGATGTGTGGCTGAACCCGCCACCCATACCACTCACCACGGCCGAGATGGATTGGGTTTTTGACCTGCCCTATGCCCGCAACCCGCACCCCGCTTATGCCGATGAGCAAGGCCGGCACGATGGCGCCACCAAAATCCCCGCTTGGGAGATGATTCGCTTTAGCGTCAACATCATGCGTGGCTGCTTTGGGGGCTGTACTTTTTGCTCCATCACCGAACACGAAGGCCGCATCATCCAAAGCCGCAGCGAAGAGAGCATCGTCAAAGAAGTCGAAGACATGCGCGACAAAGTGCAGGGCTTTACTGGCGTGGTCAGTGATTTGGGCGGCCCTACTGCCAATATGTACCGCTTGGGCTGCAAAACGCCTGAGATTGAGGCCTCGTGCCGCAAACCCAGCTGCGTTTACCCTGGCATTTGCCCTAACCTCACCACCAACCACGACCCACTGATCAAAATCTATCGCCGCACGCGCCAATTGCGTGGCATTAAAAAAGTGTTGATTGCGTCTGGCCTGCGCTATGACTTGGCCAATGAATCGCCCGAATATGTCAAAGAGCTGGTGCAGCACCATGTGGGCGGCTATTTGAAGATTGCGCCCGAGCACACCGAGGCCGGGCCGCTATCGAAAATGATGAAGCCCCCCATAGGCAATTACGACAAATTCAAACAATTGTTTGAAAAATACAGTGCCGAGGCGGGTAAAAAACAATTCCTCATCCCCTATTTCATCGCTGCACACCCAGGCACCAGCGATGAGGACATGATGAATCTCGCACTTTGGCTCAAGCGCAACGGTTTTCGCGCCGACCAAGTTCAGGCCTTCTACCCTAGCCCAATGGCCACCGCCACCACCATGTACCACAGCCGCATCAACCCATTGAAAGGGGTGCACCGTGATGGCCGCGGCGAAATGGTGGAAGTCATCAAGGGGGAGAAACGCCGCCGTCTGCACAAAGCCTTTTTACGCTACCACGACCCGAATAACTGGCCCATGCTGCGCGAAGCACTCAAAGCCATGGGGCGCGCTGATCTGATTGGCAATGGCAAACAGCAACTCGTCCCCCATCACCAGCCTTTGGGTTCAGCGCTAGGCTATAGCAGCCCCAAACGCAGCAATTCCACCCCTACAGGCAAGCCCGCTGGCGTATATAAAAAAGGAGCTACTCAGGCAGAAAGTACGGGAAAAAACAACCGTTTTGCAGGGAAAAATCAGCCCCAAAAAGGGCTAATCCTGAGCCAACATACAGGGCTGCCGCCGCGCAGGCAGGGCTGATTTAGACTGCGCCTTCCCTTCTCCCTCCAAGCATGGCCATTCCTGAGAGCTTCATAGCCGAACTAAACGACCGCGCCGACATCGTCGAGCTGGTGGGGCGTTTTGTGCCGCTGAAAAAAGCAGGGGCTAATTTTCAAGGGCTATGCCCTTTTCACGACGAAAAGTCCCCATCGTTTTCTGTCAGTCCTGCTAAACAGTTCTACCACTGCTTTGGTTGTGGTGCACATGGCAATGCCCTGCGCTTTTTGATGGAATACCAAGGTTTGGGTTTTATCGAAGCCGTCAAAGAGCTAGCCGGGCAACTGGGCATGCCAGTGCCCGAAGACAACCGCAGCCGCGAAGAGCGCGAACGCGATGCCCAATTGCAGGTGCGCCGCAAAACGCTGAGCGAGGTTCTAGCGCAAGCCGCAGATGCCTATGTGCAAGCACTCAAACGCGAGCCTGCCGCGCAAAACTATTTAAAAGGGCGCGGCCTGACGGGGCAAATCGCCGCGCGCTACAAAATTGGCTGGGCCGGCGCAGGCAAGCCGCTGGCGGGCGTATTTGCCGATTACACCGATCCGCTGCTGGAAGAAAGCGGCATGGTCATTGCCAGCGACGATGGCCGCCGTTACGACCGCTTTCGTGAACGCATCATGTTTCCCATCCGCAACCTCAAAGGCGAAGTCATCGCTTTTGGTGGACGCATCACCGATAAAGGCGAACCCAAATACCTGAACTCGCCAGAAACGCCCCTTTTCCATAAAGGGCGCGAGATTTACGGCCTGTTTGAAGGGCGCGCCGCCATTCAGCAAGCGGGTTTTGTGCTGGTGACTGAGGGCTATATGGATGTGGTGGCACTGGCGCAGCATGGCATAAGCAATGCGGTAGCCACGCTGGGCACCGCCTGCACGAGCGAACATGTACAAAAATTGTTTCGCTTTACCGAGCAAATCGTTTTCAGCTTTGATGGCGACAAAGCTGGGCAAAAAGCCGCGCGCCGCGCCCTGGCCGCTGTGCTGCCTTTTGCCAGCGATACGCGGGTAGTGAAATTCCTCTTTTTACCCAGCGAACACGATCCCGACAGCTTTGTGCGCCAGCATGGTGCCGATGCCTTTGACCGTATGGTGCACAGTGCCATGCCGCTATCGCGCTTTATCCTCGAAGCCGCACGCGAGGACTGCGATATGGCCAGCACGGAAGGGCGCTCACGCTTTGTCTCCCTTATTCAACCGCAATGGCTAGCCTTGCCAGAAGGCGCATTCAAACGCCAATTGCTAGGGCAAATTTCTGAGTTAGCAGAACTCGGCAGCCATGAATTACTAGAGCTTTGGGGCTTGGCTGAGCCAAGCCAAAACCTTCAAAAAAACAGGAGCTACTCAGGCAGCAGTGACGGCAAAAAATGGCAAAAAGATTGGAAAAAACAAAGTGCCACACCGAGCGCAGCCAGCCTAGCGGCCAGCCGCCGCAAGCCCAATAGCCGAGACGATCGCGCCGTGCAGTTATTGCTCACACATATGGCCGCCTGGGATGCGCTGAGCGCAGCGCAACACGCTGTCTTGTGCCAACTGCCCCAGCCACACGGCGCCATGATGTGTTGGCTCGAAGAGCAGCTACAAGAGGAAGGCCCGCAAGCTTGGCAAGTATTGGCGCAACATTTACCGCCAGAATGGGCACAAGACGCACAGCAACTCATCAGCCGCCTACCAGATTTACCGCAACGCTTGCGCACTGTATCGAGCTTGGCGCCAGCCACCCTGGAGAGCGATTTACAGGAGCTGCGCATCATCATCATCGATATAGAAATTGATACCCTGCAAAGCGAGAGCGCCGAACTAGCCGTCTTGGCTGCGCAAAACCCCAGCCCTGAATACATCACCGCCTTGATGACTGCGCAACAACGCATCAAACAGCTCAAAGCCGATAAAGCCTTGTTTTTAGACCAACGCCGCAAAGTCACATGAACGCCTACGCTTTTGCCTACGCTGCAGCTCAGCAGAGCACCGTCCATAGCAGCCCCGTACGCGGAATCGACTATCGTTGGCGTAGCTGGGGCGAAAAGCAAGACGGGCAAGCACCGCTTTTCTTATTGCACGGCTGGATGGATGTCGGCGCATCCTGGCAATTTGTAGTGGATGCTTTGTGCAGCCTGGGTTTTACTGGCTGCATCATCGCCCCCGATTGGCGCGGCTTTGGTGGCAGCACCAGCGCGCAGGACAGCTTTTACTTTCCTGATTATTTGGGCGATTTAGATGCGCTGATACCGCAAGTGCTGGCACATTTTGGCTACGCGGCTGACGCACAGGTCGATATCGTCGGGCACAGCATGGGCGCGCATGCCGCCCTGCTCTATGCCGCGGCACGGCCTGCACGGGTGCGCCGCCTCATCAATCTGGAGGGTTTTGGCGCAGCACCAGCCCCTGCCAGCGCTGCGCCCGGGCGTTACACCCAATGGTTAGATGAATTGCAGGCTTTGCGCGCCGGCAAGCTGGATTTAGCCGGCTACGACAGCCAAGAAGCGGTGGCCAAACGCCTGCTAAAGACCAACCCACGCATCGCGCCTGAACACGCCTATTGGTTAGCTGGCCATTGGGCTGCGCCTGACACGCAAGGGCGCTGGCATATCCTCGGCTCAGCTGCGCACAAAGTCAGCAACCCTGTGCTGTTTCGTGTGGAAGAGGTACAAGCCTGCTACTCCGCCATTGCCTGCCCCGTGCTAACCCTGCTGGCTGAAGAAAATCGCTTGCACGAATGGCAGGGCGGCCAATATGGATTGGCTGATTATTTGCAGCGCCTATCCCACATTGGCGCTAACCGCACCATCACCATCGCCAAGGCTGGCCATATGCTGCATCACGATCAGCCGCTAGCGGTAGCACAGGCTATGCAAGCGTTTTTGCAAACTTAAACGGGCTGACGATTGCGCCCAGGGTCATTAGGTGCGTGATGCACGCAGCGGGTGCCATCTGGGTGGTAGATATAGGCCACACAGCCATTGCAGTTGTCGCAGCCTGACTCTGTCACTTCGCCGGATTGCAAATGCTGCACAAAGGCCGGATCGTGCAGCAGCACCCGCGCCATGGCTACCGCCTCAAAGCCCGCGGCCAAGGCTTGTTCCACATGCGCCAGAGATTTCACCCCGCCCAAATAGGCCATAGGTAAATCGGGCACAGCCTGTTTGATTTGGGTCGATTGCGCCCAAAAATACATAGGCTCAAAAGCCAGTTTGGGCTGCAAGAGATTTTGTAAAACGATGGCGGTGCGCGTGAGCGGCTGGTCATGCAGCACTTTTTTCAGCTCAGGCAGATTAGGGCTGGAGCCAAACAGCACATGCAAGGATTCGACATTGCGCCCCCCAGACAACACCAGCATATCGGCGCCTGCGGCTTGCAAAGCCTTGGCAGTGACGATGCCGTCTTCTGCCGTAGCGCCGCCGCGCACGCCATCCCAGACATTGATTTTGGCCAATACAGCCAAGTCTTGCCCTACGGCTTTTTTCACCGCCGCCAACACTTGTGCGGGGTAGCGGATGCGGTTTTCGGCGCTGCCGCCGTATTGGTCTTTGCGTTTATTTGAAAGCGGCGAGACAAATTGATTGAGCAAATAGCCGTGCCCCATATGCAGCTCGACGGCGTCAAAACCCGCTTCGCGCATCAGCTCGGCGCAGGCGACAAACTCCTCTTGCACCATCTGCATATCAGCCGCAGTCATGTCGCGCGAGAGCCAATTGCCCGCCAACATGCCCGCTTTGTTCAAACCGCCGCTGGAGGTGAAAGGCCGTTGATCCAGCTTGATACTGGTGACAAAAGCGCCGCCATGGGTGATTTGCGCGCAGATTTTTCCACCCGCCGCATGGACTTCTGCCGTCAGTTTTTGCAGCGCGGGCAAAGCCTCACGCCGCGCCCAAATTTGGTCCGGCAAGGTGCGTCCAAGTTCAGACACGGCGATATAGGCCACAGTAGTTAAGCC
>CAZSPW010000012.1:7136-24943 GCA_964608575.1 uncultured Burkholderiaceae bacterium
TTTTGCACTTGAATAGTCAGCGCCGGCCTATTGCCCAAGGCCAAACGGGTAGCTTCGGGCAACTGATAGACCACATAACCATCGAGCTCAGATTCCAACCATTTAGACAGCATCCCCACAGCAATCGGTTTATATAAACCCATGCGTGCCTCGGCCTCAGCACCTAAATCAAAATGCTCGACCTGTGGGTTGTGCAGCACAACGGCCATTTTTTCGGCATCAAAACGCAAAGCACTGCTGAGGTGCATGACACCTTGATACTGCTTTTGCGTTTTGAACAGGCGGCTGTCGACATCCATGGTGATAGCGGCACGAACACGGTTGCGCACACTGTCCATTTCCAGCTTAGGCGCGCTGGCAATGACATCGACTAGGTCGCTGAAATTTTTACTGATAGGAAAGCGCTTGCCGATTTGCTCTGCCATGCGGCCTTGGCTAAGCAAATAGCCCTGCTCAGGCAGCAAACTCCGTTGTGCACAAGCGCCTAAAAAAATAGCCATACACAACAAAGCCAGCGCGCAACATTTCCTGGCGCTGGGCTTTGATCTGGCAAATATGGTGTGCGTCATCGGCAATGCGCTCGGCGAGAGGCTAAGAAATAACTTGCGCCTAGCTTATTGCAAAGCGGCAAAAGCGCGAGCCGTGATTTCATCGACTGTCCCGATACCGCTAATCGCACGGTACTGCGGCGCTTGTGCAGCGTCAGCCTTGGCCCAGTTTTGGTAGTAATCAACCAACGGACGGGTTTGCTGGCTATACACTTCCAAGCGTTTTTTCACGGTTTCTTCTTTATCGTCCTCGCGCTGCACCAGTGGCTCACCCGTGACATCGTCTTGCCCCGCCACTTTAGGCGGATTGAATTTGACATGGTAGGTGCGGCCAGATGCTGGGTGGCTGCGGCGGCCACTCATGCGCTCGATGATGGCATCAAACGGCACATCAATTTCCAACACAAAATCTAACTTCACGCCAGCGGCTTTCATGGCATCGGCTTGGGCAATCGTGCGCGGAAAGCCGTCGAACAAAAAGCCTTCGGCGCAATCGGGCTGGGCAATGCGCTCTTTGACCAAATTGATGATCAGCTCATCGCTGACCAAGCCGCCTGACTCCATCACCGATTTGGCTTGCAGCCCCAGTGGCGTGCCTGCCTTCACCGCAGCGCGCAGCATATCGCCAGTCGAGATTTGCGGAATACCAAATTTTTCGCAGATAAAAGTCGCTTGGGTTCCCTTGCCCGCACCTGGCGCGCCTAGCAAAATCAGTCGCATTGCATCAATCCTGTTCTTATATCAAACTGTAAACCAATTAGCATAGCACGGCGGCTAGGCGCATCCACTCCATCAAGCGGGGTAAGTGCGGCCTTTATGGTGAAAATACATCCACAAACCTGCGCCTATGAGCATCATGGGCACACATAACCACTGCCCCATGCTCAAACCCGTACTCTGCGCCAGCCACTCCAAATAGGCATCAGGCTCGCGGAAATATTCGGCCACAAAACGCATCAGGCCATAGCCCAGCAAAAATGCCGCCCCTACTTCGCCCGCCTTGCGCTCTTTGCGTGCGAATAACCACAACAGCGCAAAAAGCAGCAGACCTTCGAGCAAAAATTGGTAGATTTGCGATGGATGGCGTGCTATGCCTCCTGCCGCAGAGTCGCGAAACACCATGGCCCAGGGCAGACTCGGGTCAGCCGCTCGCCCCCACAGTTCGCCATTGATGAAATTGCCTAGGCGCCCACAAGCTAGCCCCGTCGGCACGCAGGGCGCAATAAAGTCCATGGTTTCTAAAAAACCAAAACCACGCCGCCAGGCCCAGAAGGTCAAGGCCAGCACTACGCCCAGCAGCCCGCCATGAAAGCTCATGCCGCCGTCCCAAGCGTGCAGAATTTGCATAGGGTTAGCCAGATAAAACGCGGGTTTATAAAACAGGCAATAGCCCAAGCGCCCGCCCAGCACCACGCCGGCCACGCCCCAAAACAGCAAATCTTCCAGCGCAGCGCGGCTCCAGCGCGGCTGGCCTTGGGTATTTTTCAGGCGCGCAAAGGGTTGGTGCGCCAAGCGGCGCGTGCCTAAAAACCAAAATAAGGCAAAAGCGGCCAAATAGGACAGCCCATACCAACGAATAGCAAAAGGCCCCCAGATGTGGAGCAGGACGGGATCAATTTCGGGTTGCAGCAACATAGGCGCGTATTGTGCCGCAGGCACAGGGCGGATGTGGCATACGCGCTTGCCTAGTTTGCACTGCGCTTGGGGCGCGGGCAATTGTCATGGCTTTGTCACGCACATTTGCGATAAAGTGCCTATGAAGCTCTCTGACTTACATCCTGCTCGCTTTTTTATGACTAGCCACAGTTACGCACAAGTTTGGCACAACGCCGACCCCGAACAGCGCCAGCGCCTAGAAGCCGACCGCTTAGACAGCCTAGATGAAGAGCTGGAGCACGAGATCGACGACGAGCGCGGCGCTGATGCCTTCAGTCGTTTTGATGTTTTGCTCGGAGACGCTGCAGGCGATCCTGCGCGCCAGCAGCGCCTGCGCTATTTTCAAGAGCTGTTTCGCTTGCAAGGCGAGCTAGTAAAACTGCACGACTGGGTGCAGCACACAGGGCAAAAAGTGGTGATTTTGTTTGAAGGGCGCGACGCAGCAGGCAAAGGCGGCGTGATCAAGCGCATCACCCAGCGCCTGAACCCGCGCGTGTGCCGCACCGTGGCCTTGCCTGCGCCGAATGAGCGCGAAAAAAGCCAGTGGTATTTTCAACGCTATGTCCAGCACCTGCCCGCTGCGGGCGAGATGGTTTTGTTTGACCGCAGTTGGTACAACCGTGCCGGGGTCGAAACCGTCATGGGTTTTTGCACCGAGGCTGAGCGCGAAGAGTTTTTTCGCACCGTACCCGAGTTTGAGCGCATGCTGGTAGGCTCAGGCATACACCTGATCAAATACTGGTTTTCCATCACGGACGACGAACAGGAAGCGCGTTTTCTCGCGCGTATGCACGACCCACTCAAGCAATGGAAGCTCAGCCCCATGGATTTGGAAAGTCGCCGCCGCTGGGAGGCTTACACGCGCGCCAAAGAGGAAATGCTGGAACGCACCCATATAGCCCAAGCACCTTGGTGGCTGGTGCACGCGGACGACAAAAAAACCGCCCGCCTGAACTGCATTCACCATCTGCTCAGCCAGTTTCCGTATTGCGATATTCCGCACCCGCCCGTAACCCTGCCCGAACGCGTGCACCACCAAGACTATGTACGCCACCCTGTGCCGCCTGATATGTATGTGCCACAAATTTACGACCCTGCCCATGTCTGCTGATGCCACTGCGCCAACACCGCTGATCTGGCAAGCCGATGCCCATGGGCAGTTGCAGCCTTATAGCCCCCTGTTTGATGACATCTACCGCAGCAGCGGCCAAGACGGCTTAGGCGGCTTGGCGCAGGCCAGGCATAGTTTCTTGATGGGCTGCGGCCTGTTAGCTGGCGATATGGCCGATTCCCCTTTATGGCAAGGGCAAAAAAACTGGCATATTTTGGAAACAGGGTTTGGCCTGGGTTTGAATTTTTTAGCCACTTGGCAGGCGTGGTTGCAAGATGGCAAGCGCCCGCAGCACCTGATTTACAGCGCCGCCGAAGCCTACCCTGTTAGTGCGGCCGATATCCTGCAAAGCACTGCCGTCTTTCCCGCCCTTGCGCCCATGGCCGCACAATTGGCCGCTGCGTGGCAGCCGCAAGCGGGTATCAATATCTGGCGATTTGCCGATGGCGCGCTGGAGTTGCGCCTCTACATGGGTGATGTATTAGCGGCCATGCCGCACTTCCACGCCCCCATTCACAGCGTATTTTTAGACGGCTTCAAGCCCAAAACCAATGCCGCGATGTGGAGTGCAGACTGCATACAGGCCATTGCCCGCTTGCTCCAAAGCGGCAGCCGCCTTGCCAGCTGGACAGCAGCAGGTGCCGTGCGCCAACGCCTAGCAGACGCAGGCTTGGGCGTAGGTAAACGCCCCGGCCTGCCGCCCAAGCGCCATAGTCTGTGGGCAATTTATCCTTGAAAATCTGGGTATATTTCGGCATTTAAGCCGTCAAAACTGCCTGAGCAGCTCACTTTTTTGAAGTTTACACATGCGTAAACTTCGGCTGCACAACCATGGGCACAGGGGCAAAACCGTGGTTCAACGGCCCAGTGCCCCGCCCTGTTTGCACTGCCTGCCCAGCAGCCAAGGCCTGATGCACAAAATCACAGCCCGCCTGCACGGCCTGCGGCAAATCCAAGCCCAAAGCCCAATACGCCGCAATGGCCGAGGACAGGGTACAGCCGGCTCCGTGCAAATTGCGCGTGGCGATGCGCGGATGCTGCAACCACAGCGCTTGCCCAGATGGCAGCAGCAATAAATCATCTACCGCAGCGCCCGCCCCATCAGCAGCCAAATGCCCGCCCTTCATCAGCACTGCAGGCGCACCTAGGGCCTGCAAACCCTGGGCCGCAGGCAGCATATCGGCAGCACGGGCAACGGGCTGCCCTAACAGCAAGGCGGCTTCATCCAAATTAGGGGTGATGAGCTGCACACGCGGGAAAAGCGACTGCACCAGCGCCGCCACCGCAGGCGGCTCGATCAGGCGCGCGCCCGTGGCCGACACCATCACGGGGTCTAGCACCACGCGCTGCATGGCATAGCGGTCTATGGCCGCAGCCACCACTGCCACCACTTCAGGTGCAGCCAACATCCCTATCTTGACCGCATCGGCGCCGATATCTTGCAGCACCGCATCTAGCTGCGCTGCCAAAAAATCAGGCGGCGGCGCGTGTATCCCCTGCACCCCTTGCGTGTTTTGCGCGGTCAGCGCAGTGATCGCGCTCATGCCATAGCAGCCCAAGGCGGCAAAGGTTTTTAAATCGGCCTGCACACCAGCGCCGCCACTGCAATCGCTGCCAGCTATGGTCAATACGCGGGTGTAATGTTGCGCTACTTGATGCATGATGCGTTCTCTGTCCTAGGCTCAAGAGCTGCTGGCCACTCGTATGCCATTCGTACGCCACTCGTACAATTCCTGCGGCAGCAGCATAAGGTTTTTTCAGTGCCATTTTAGGCTTTCAGGGCAGAAAAATCTGCCTGAGCAGCTCACATTTCAATAGTTCATTTCATCCTCATTTTGCAGCGGAGTAAAGATTATGAGCATCTACAGCCTAGGGGCGCTCAAGCCCAGCATAGCCCCCACAGCCTGGGTAGCACCCAACGCCAGCGTGATTGGCGATGTCACCTTGGGCGAACGCGTCAGCATCTGGTTCGGCGCGGTGCTGCGCGGCGATATAGACAGCATACGCATAGGTGCGGGCAGCAATATCCAGGACGGCAGCGTCTGCCACGCCGACCCAGGCCGCCCGCTGCTGGTGGGCAACAATGTGACCGTCGGCCATATGGTCATGCTGCACGGCTGCAGCGTGGGCGATAACTGCTTAATCGGCATAGGCGCGGTGGTGATGAACGGCGCCAAGATAGGCAAAAACTCGGTAGTGGGTGCGGGTAGCTTGGTCACTGAGGGCAAAGAGTTCCCAGAAGGCAGCCTGATCATGGGCAGCCCCGCCAAACTGGTGCGCCAGCTAGATGCTGCAGCCTTAGAAAAACTGCAGCAAAACGCCGCCAACTATATAAAAAACGGCCAGCGTTATGCGCAAGAGCTGCAAGACATCACCATATAGACATCACCCGATAAACGCGAAGCTCCAAACACCATATACCTTGGTTTACAGGCCAAAAAGCATCATCGCAGCTTGCTATGTTTTTTTGTCACATTTCATCATGCCATTTTGCAGAATATCGCCTTAAAAACTGCCTGAGCAGCTCACTTTTTTAATGCAATTTTTCTGCTTTTTCTACTCCTATTAAAGCCACCCAACACCCTATGAATCCGCATACCCCAAGCCCGGCCGCCGCCACACTAGGCGCGCTGCTGCAAGAGGCGCAAAGCGCGGGTTTGCCGCGCCTAGAAGCGCAAATGCTGCTGCTGCACAGCGCAGGCCGCCCCACGCAAGACCGCGCTTGGCTGCTGGCGCACACGGATGAATACGCCAGCCCTGCCATTGCTGAAAATTTTGCGCAATTCTGCCAACGCCGCTTGCAGGGCGAGCCTATCGCTTATTTAACTGGGCACAAGGCTTTCTATGGCTTGGATTTGCAGATTAACCCTGCCGTGCTAGACCCACGCGACGACACTGAAACCCTGGTAGATTGGGCGCTGGATTTATTGCCCCCAGACGGCGTGCACAGCGTCGCCCAAGTGCTCGATTTAGGCACAGGCAGCGGCGCGATTGCACTGGCGATTGCCGCCCAACGCCCAGCTGCACAAGTGTGCGCCGTGGATGCCAGCGCCGCCGCCTTGGCTGTGGCGCAACGCAACGCGCAGCAGCTGCGCCTGCCGGTGGTGTTTTTCCTCGGCTCTTGGTTTGCCCCCTTAGCACAGCAGCAATTTGATCTCATCGTCAGCAACCCGCCCTATATCGCCGCCGCCGATCCGCATTTGCAGGCTTTGCGGCATGAGCCTTTGGCGGCTTTGGCATCAGGCGCAGACGGTTTGGACGATATTCGCCACATCATTGCCCAAGCTCCCGCGCATTTGCGCGCAGGCGGACATTTGCTGCTGGAGCACGGCTTTGACCAAGGCCAAGCCGTGGCGCAGATGTTGGCACAAGCTGGGTTTGTGCAAATTGAGCAACGCCAAGATTTAAGTGGCCATATTCGCTGCACAGGCGGAAAAATCACAGCCGTCCGCCGATAAAATACCCCATTTGAACTAAGCACCCCGAACCATGGAATACACCCTTCACGGTTACTACACCCTCGTCGCCGCCGTTATCGTGCTGCTATTTGGCCGTTTCTTGGTGCTGAAAATCGACCTTCTGCGCCGCTACAACATCCCTGAGCCTGTCGTCGGCGGTTTAGTCGCAGCACTGGCCGCTTATGGCCTGCACAGCGCCTTTGGCATTAGTGCCAAATTCAGCCAAGAGTTGCAAACTTCCTTTATGTTGATCTTCTTTACCTCTATAGGTCTGAGCGCCAATATTGGTAAATTATTGGCCGGCGGACGCGCCTTACTGATTTTTTTACTAGTCATCATCGCTTTTATTGCGGTACAAAACACCGTGGGAATCAGCATAGCCAAGGCGCTGGGCTTAAACCCTCTGATCGGCCTGATCACAGGCTCGATTACCCTGACTGGCGGGCACGGCACCGCAGGCGCCTGGGGCGAAATTCTTGAAAACAAATACGGCATCGTTGGCGCCACCACCTTAGGCATGGCCAGCGCCACTTTTGGTTTGGTCATCGGTGGCCTGATCGGTGGGCCTGTAGCCAATTTTTTGATCCAACGCCACCGCTTAGCCCAAGCCAAACCCATAGAGCAAATCCTGCGTGAGGAGCAGCAACCCATGGCGCGCGCCGAAAACAGCGTAGCTTTTGAGTTTCCGCACCAAATGCGCTACATCACCGCAGACAATGCCATCACCACCCTGGGGCTGTTTGCTGCCTGCTTGGCTTTTGCCCTGGTCATGACTGACTTCAGCAAAGGCAAAGCATACGAATTGCCCACTTTCGTTTGGGCCTTGGGCGGCGGCGTACTGTTGCGTAACACCTTAGAACTTGGCCTAAAAGTCCCCATCTTCGATCGCGCTATTGATGTCTTTGGTAATGCTTCGCTGAGCTTGTATTTGGCCATGGCGTTGCTATCGCTCAAACTCTGGCAATTGGCCGATTTGGCTGGCCCCTTGGTGCTGATCTTGGGGGTGCAAACCATGGTCATGGCCTTGTTTGCAGCTTTTGTGACCTTTCGCATCATGGGCAAAGATTACGATGCGGCCATTTTGTCCGCTGGGCATTGCGGCTTTGGCATGGGTGCTACGCCCACGGCCATTGCCAATATGCAGGCCGTCACCAATATGTATGGCCCTTCACACAAGGCCTTTCTTATCGTGCCACTGGTGGGCGCGTTCTTTATCGACATCATCAATGCCGCTACGATTCAAATGATTTTAAAAGTCTTGGGCTGATGCCTTGCTGGCAAGCGGCTTACAATAGAGCCGTTTTGCCGTATTTTTCCGGCATTTAGACCGAAAAATCTGCCTGATAAGCTATTTAAACAATAGCAAAAAAGTGTAGGAACAGCCCAAAAGGAAAGCCATGACGACGCCACGCCGCGCCAGCATCAAGCGCAATACTGCCGAAACCCAGATTCAACTGTCTATCAATTTAGATGGCACTGGTACCGCTCAACTGCAAACTGGTATCGGCTTTTTTGACCACATGCTCGACCAAATCGCGCGCCACGGCCTGATAGATCTGGACATCCAATGCACAGGCGATCTGCACATCGACGGCCACCACACCGTGGAAGATGTGGGCATTGCCCTGGGGCAGGCCTTCCGCGAAGCTGTGGGCGATAAAAAAGGCCTGCGTCGATATGGCCACGCCTATGTGCCGCTAGACGAGGCACTGTCACGCGTAGTGGTGGATTTTTCTGGCCGCCCAGGTTTGGTGATGCCGGTGGAATTCACCTCAGGCATGATAGGTGCGCTGGATACGCAGCTGATTTTTGAATTTTTCCAAGGCTTTGTGAACCACGCCTTTGTCAGCTTGCATATCGACAATCTGCGCGGGCACAATGCCCACCACCAAGCAGAAACCATATTCAAAGCCTTTGGCCGCGCTCTGCGCATGGCGCTGGAGTTTGACCCCCGCGCTTTGGATCAGATCCCCTCCACCAAGGGCAGCTTGTAAAAGCCGCCTGTCTCGCCTAGAGTCCTGCCATGCGTGCCATTGCCAAATTGCTGAAAAACTCCCGCAGCATTGCTGTTGTAGGCCTATCGCCTAAGTCTGATCGCACCAGCCACGCTGTCGCCGCCTATATGCAGCAGTATGGCTATCGCATCATCCCCGTCAATCCGCAAGCTGCTGGACAAGAAATTTTGGGCGAAACCTGCTATGCCAGCTTGCAAGACGCTGCGCAAGCCATGGCGCAAACCGCAAGCAAAATCGACATTGTCAATGTGTTTCGCAGAAGTGAAGATGTGCCGCCTGTGCTGGCCGACACGCTGGCAATTGCCAAACGAGCTGGCGTGCAAGGATTTTGGTTGCAATTGGGCATCAGCCATGCTGAAAGTGAAAAGCGCGCAGCCGATGCAGGCCTGACCGTGGTAGCCAATCGCTGCATCAAAGTCGAGCTGGCTTCACTCAAGGCGGCAGGCGATTAAGCTGCCACCAAGCTACGCAGTCATCGAGCCTTAAGTCTCGCCAACATGAGCCTCCTATTTACGCTATTGGCATTTTTTGCCGCACTGGGTATTTTGGTTGCTGTGCACGAATGGGGGCATTACCGCATGGCCGTGGCCTGTGGCGTCAAGGTGCTGACTTTTTCCGTCGGCTTTGGCCCCACCTTGCTACGCTACCGACCTCAACGCCAACGCCCTGGACAAAACACCGAATTTGTACTCTCTGCCCTGCCCTTAGGCGGTTATGTGCGCATGCTAGACAAGCGCGATAGCAGCCAAAGCATCAGCGCTGCAGACATGGCGCATGAATTCACCAGCCAACCCCCGGGCAAGCGCTTTTTGATTGTGGCCGCTGGCCCCGTAGCCAATTTGCTATTGGCTGTTTTCCTCTACGCGGGCCTGAGCTGGTGGGGGCTGCCCCAGCTCGCTCCTATCCTAGGCACTCCCGCTGCCCAGTCAGCCGCAGCCCAAGCCGGCATACGGGGAGGCGAACGGGTAGCGCAATTTGGCTATGCCGATGGCAAACTCTCAACCGCCCGCTCTTTAGACGATATCCGCTGGCTGGCTACGCAAGCGGCACTAGATAAACGCAATCTGCAACTGCTGCTGGCAGATGGGCGCCACATTACGCTTGCGCTTGCAAGCATCAATAGTAGTGGCGAATTAAACCAGGCCTTTGCCGATACCATAGGCATAGGCCGACCGTGGTTAGCACCTCGCATTGCCGAAGTATTGCCCGCTGGCGCGGCGGCGCAAGCAGGTGTATTGGCAGGCGATACGGTGCTGTCCATCAACGCTAGTCCAGTTCCGGATGGCATGGCTTTATTACGCGCAATCCGTACTGGTGCCAGCCCCGCAGGCGCGCCAGCGCAGCAATGGCAAGTGCTGCGCTCTGGGCAAACGCTCAGTTTGCTGGTGCAGCCTAAAGCCGAACAAGAGCACGGCGTTTGGGTCGCTAAAGTCGGTGTCGCATTAACACCGCCAGAATCCGTTACCGTGCGTTTAGGGCCAATAGCCAGTTTGAGTTATGGCGTACAGCGCAGCGCAGAATATGCTTGGCTATCATTAAAAATGTTGTGGCGCATGGCTATAGGCGAGGCTTCGAGCAAAAATTTAAGCGGCAGCTTCACCATCGCCGATATGGCGGGGCGCTCCGCCAGTATGGGCTTGTTGCCTTTCATCAGCTTTTTAGCCGTCATCAGCGTTAGCTTGGGCGTGATGAATTTGCTGCCCATCCCGCTGCCAGCCCTAGACGGTGGCTATTTGGTGCATTACGCCATAGAAATACTGACAGGCAAAACGGTAAATGACGCTACTTTTGTGTTTTTACAAAAAATGGGCGTTGGCATGATTGTGCTGCTGATGCTGCTAGCCCACTGGAATGATGTGCAACGCTACTTCCCACAATTAACTGCGCCACTTCAATAGCGCAAAGCAGCTTGACCACGCTATAGCTTGCGCTACACAAAACGCCATAGCAAAAGCAATAGAATAACCGGCTGCACCGAACCCAAGACTCTATTCGATGAAACATCCTCATACCCTGCGTTTAGCCCGTACGATTTGCGCCGCTGCCGTCCTTAGCCTGGCCACTAGCCTGAGCTGGGCAGCCGCCCCCTTTGAGCTCAAAGACATCCGTATCGAGGGGCTACAACGCACCGAGCCAGGCACCATTTTTGCCTCTTTGCCCTTCCGGGTTGGTGACACCTTTAACGATGACAAAGGTGCTTTGGCTATCCGCAGCATTTTTGGCTTGGGGCTTTTTAAAGATGTGCGTTTAGACATCAAAGGCGATACGCTCGTGATCATTGTGCAAGAGCGCCCCACCATTGCTGCCGTTGATTTTGTAGGTGTTAAAGAGTTCGACAAAGATAATCTGCGCAAAGCCTTGCGCGATGTGGGCCTAGCCGATGGCCGCCCCTTTGACCAAGCACTGGCAGACAAAGCCGAGCAAGAGCTCAAGCGCCAATACATCAGCCGCAGTTTGTACGGCGCGAGCGTGCTCACCACGGTCACGCCCAGCGATCGCAATCAGGTCAAACTCACCTTCACCGTGACTGAAGGCGAAACCGCCAAGATTCGCGACATCCGTATCATCGGGAACCAGGATTTTTCTGAAGCGAGGTTGCGCGATGAGCTAGAGAGCGATACTGGCGGCTGGTTGTCTTGGTACACCAAAAACGACCGCTACTCACAAAGCAAGCTCAATGCTGACTTAGAAAGCCTGCGCTCTTTCTACCTCAATCGTGGCTACTTGGATTTTAAAATTTTGTCGACCCAGGTGGCGATGACGCCAGATAAGCAAGGCATTCATATCACCATCAATGTGAGCGAAGGCAAGCGTTTTGTGGTTGCAGATGTGGCGCTGGACGGCAACTACTTGGGCAAAGAAGATGAGTTCAAAACTTTAGTCAGTATCAAGCCCGGCGAAGCTTACAAAGCTGAGGATGTAGCAGCCACAGAAAAAGCCTTCCGTGACTATTTCGGCACCTTCGGCTACGCCCTCTCTGAGGTAGAAGCCAAACCGGAAATCGACCGCGAAAAAGGCTTGGTCAGCTTCACCCTAGAAGCCGTACCTGGCCAGCGCGTTTATGTACGCAATATCAATGTAGCGGGCAATACCAAAACCCGCGATGAAGTTGTGCGCCGCGAATTCCGTCAATACGAGGCGAGCTGGTACAACGGCGACAAAATCAATCTCTCGCGTGATCGTGTCGATCGCCTGGGTTTTTTCAAGACTGTGGATGTCAATACCGAACCGGTACCTGGCTCGCCAGATCAAGTCGATGTCAATGTGGCAGTAGAAGAAAAACCCACAGGGAACTTCAATTTAGGTGCGGGCTTTTCCAGCAGCGAAAAATTGTCACTGATGCTGGGCATACGCCAGGAGAATGCATTTGGTTCAGGCAATTATGTCGGTATCGACTTCAACACCAGTAAATACAACCGCCAACTGGCGCTGACCACGACCAACCCCTATTTCACAGAAAACGGTGTGTCGCGCACGCTGGATGTGTATTACCGTAACAATCGCCCTTACGACACCTACGCCTCCACTGATTACCGCCTCAATACCATGGGGGCGTCCATTCGCTTTGGCGTACCCTTTACTGAAGTGGATACGGTTTACTTCGGTGCTGGCGCTGAGCAAATCAAAATTGAAGCAGGCCCGAGCAGCAGTTTGCCCAGCTCCTACCAAGTTTATAGCGACACTTTCGGGGCCAAAAGCACCAGTTTCCCATTAACCATAGGCTGGTCACGCGACGACCGTGACAGCGCCATTGCCCCGACCAAAGGCAGTATGCAACGCATCAGCGCCGACGCCTCCCTCTGGGGTGACGCACGCTACGCGCGTGCCGAGTACCAGTATCAAACATTCTGGCCCCTGAATAAGCAATTTACTCTAGCGTTCAATGGCCAAGTGGGTATTGGCAAGGAAATCGGCAGCCGCCTCTACCCCGTATTTAAAAACTTCACCGCTGGCGGTTTAGGCTCGGTGCGCGGCTTCGAGCAAGGCACGCTAGGCCCAGTCGATGCCTCAGGCTCTTATGTCGGTGGCTCGCGTGAAGTCTTGGGCAATATCGAACTGCAAACCCCCTTCCCAGGCGCAGGTAATGACCGCACTTTGCGCCTCTATGGTTTTTACGATATGGGCAATGTGTTCAACGCAGGCGATAAACTCAAACTGCGCCAGGCGATAGGCTTTGGTTTGAGCTGGGTCTCTCCCGTTGGGCCGCTGCGAATTTCTTACGGCAAGCCTTTAAACCCACAATCCGGCGATAGAATTCAGCGTATGCAGTTCCAGATTGGTACCGCATTCTAAAAATTACAGGGAACTTTTTACTTCATTATTGGAAGTGCTATTTATGTCTTCAACTCTTCGCTCCTCCTTACTGGCCGCAGCATTGGCAGCTATCACGATCGCCGCACAAGCTCAGGAAGTAAAAATCGGCATGGTCAATCCCGAACGCATTTTGAGCGAGGCCGCCCCTGCCAAAGCTGCCACAGCACGCCTGAAAAGTGAATTTTCTGGGCGTGAAGCACAAATCAGCAAAGAAGGCAGTGCACTGAAGGCTGCCATCGAGAAGTTCCAGAAAGACGCGCCTACCATGGCTGAAACCACGCGCAATACGCGTGAAAAACAATTGGCCGCACAAGAGGACGACTTCCAAAATAAGCATCGCCAATTCCAAGAGGATTTGGCCAATCGCCGCAACGCGGAATTGGAAAAAATTCAAGAAAACTCGAAGCGCATCATTAAGCAAATTGCCGAAAGTGGTAAATACAGTGTCGTCCTCGGCGCTGAATCCGTGGTTTATATCCAGCCTCAATATGACATCACCGACCAAGTGATCAAGGCATTGGATGCAGGCAAGTAATCACGCCTGCTGCACTTCTTACGCTATAAGCCAGCGCCTGCCGCTGGCTTTTTCATTCAGGAGTCTCGCTTTATGCAGAATGCAAAAGACGCAACCGCCCCCTGCTACTTAAGCGATATTGTTGCCGCGCTAGGCGGCCGGCTGGTTCTAGCTGGCGCCCCAGAAAACGACGCCGCCGCTATCGCCGTCGCGCAGATTGCACCACTAGAGAACGCCCCAGCAGGCAGCATCAGCTTCATCACTCGCGCACAATTTCTGCAGCATTTACCCAGTTGCCACGCCAGCGCGCTCATCGTTAGCGAGAAACTCGCTGATGCACCCGCGCTGCAGCGTTTCAACCGCATCATCACCGCCGATGCTTACCACTACTACGCGCTCCTGTCCCAGTGGTGGAAAAAGCGCCATACCCCACAACCAGAAAACCAGGGCATCCACTCCAGTGCAGTCGTGCACTCCAGTGCCAGCATTCACCCCAGTGTCAGCATCGGCCCCCTGTGCGTGGTGGAAGCTGGCGCCAAAATCGGCGCTGGCACGCGCTTGGCCAGCCGCGTCACCGTGGGCTATGACTGTGAAATTGGCGACAATTGCCTGCTGCACGCAGGCGTAGTCATAGGCGCGGACGGTTTTGGCTTTGCCCAACACGCAGGCGCGTGGGAAAAAATCGAGCAGCTAGGGCGCGTACTGATAGGCAATGATGTCGAAATTGGTGCCAATACCTGTATAGACCGCGGCGCGCTGGGCGATACCATCATCGCCGCTGGTGTCAAGCTCGATAACTTGGTACAGATTGGCCACAATGTCCATATTGGCGCGCACAGCGCCCTAGCGGGTTGCGCCGGCGTAGCAGGTTCGGCCCACATCGGCGCGCATTGCACCGTCGGCGGCGGTGCAGTGGTACTTGGGCATTTAGAGCTGGCAGACGGCGTGCATATCTCCGCCAGCTCCACGGTGACACGCAGCATACGCCAGCCTGGCCTGTACAGCGGCGTTTTCCCGCTGGACGAGAACAGCAACTGGGAAAAAAATGCCGTTACACTCAAACAGCTACACGCCCTGCGCGAGCGCGTACGCAGCTTAGAAAAACAATTAAAATCTTAATGATTTTGGCATTTAAAGCCGTAAAACCTGCCTGAGCAGCTATCAAAATTTAACCATTTAAAAAAGCAAGAGATCCGTTTATGAGCACCTTAGCCCCCGTCATGGATATCCACCAAATCCTGAAACAATTGCCACACCGCTACCCTATTTTGTTGGTGGATCGCGTGCTGGAATTGGAAAAAGGCGTGAGCATCAAAGCCATTAAAAATGTCTCCATCAACGAGCCGTTTTTCTTGGGTCACTTCCCGCACCGCCCCGTTATGCCAGGCGTGCTCATGCTCGAAGCCTTAGCACAAGCTGCTGCCCTGTTATCTTTTGCTACGCTGGATGTCACGCCGGACGATCAGACCGTGTATTACTTTGCGGGCATAGACGGCGCGCGCTTCAAACGCCCAGTTGAGCCTGGTGACCAGCTGATTTTGCAAGCACAAATCGACCGCATGAAAGCGGGCATCTTCAAATTCAAAGCCCAGGCGCTAGTAGGCACTGAGCTGGCCGTAGAAGCCGAGCTGATGTGCACCATGAAAAAAATTGCTTAAATTATCAGTACTTTTCGGCTTTTAGCCCGAGAAATCTGCCTGAGCAGCTCATCTTTTCATAGTCCCCCATAGTCGTTTGAGAGGCCAGTCTATGTCTTTGATTCACCCTACCGCCCTGATTGCCCCCCAAGCACAACTCGACAGCAGCGTCAGCGTCGGCCCCTATGCCGTGATCGGCCCGCATGTGCGGGTGGGAGCTGGCACAAGTATTGGCGCCCATTGCGTGATTGAAGGCCACACCACCATAGGCCAAAACAACCAAATCTTTCAGTTCAATTCCTTGGGCGCCATTCCGCAAGATAAAAAATATGCGGGCGAGCCTTGCGAGCTGGTGATTGGTGACAACAACACCATCCGCGAATTTTGCACTTTCAACATCGGCTCCCCAGGCGGCGGCGGCGTGACCCGTATCGGCAACGACAACTGGATCATGGCCTATGTGCACCTAGCGCACGACTGTTTGGTCGGCAACCACACGATTTTTGCCAATAACAGCCAGCTAGCTGGCCATGTAGAAGTCGGTGATTGGGTCATTTTGGGCGGCTTTACCGTGGCACATCAATTTGTCCGTATCGGCGCACACGCCATGACCGCCATGTGCAGCTTGCTGTTTGCCGATGTGCCGCCTTTTGTGATGACGCAAGGTCAGCCAGCAGGCGCGCGCAGCATGAATTTTGAGGGTCTGCGTCGCCGTGGCTTTGATGCCGACGCCATTGCGCGTGTCAAACAAATGCACAAACTGCTCTACCGCAGCGACCTGCCTCTGCAACAAGCCTGCGAAAAAATGGCGACCCTGCAAAACGCTGCGGGCGAGCCAGCAGCCGAGGTACAAATGATGTTGGACTTTTTAGCGGCTGTCCCTCCCCAGCGCGGTATTGTGCGTTAGTCGCATCCGCCACATTCCTCAGCTATTAGCCTAGGGTTTTTGCTGATTTTTCAAGAAAATCATGGAATTAGGCGAATATCCTCGCTTGACTTTTGAGAGTAAGCTTTCTAGACTGCGCCTCCATGAGAAGACCCGCCCGCCCCATCTTGGCAGCCCTGCTTATCCTCAGCGCTAGCGCAGTGTCAGCCACACCCGATGCTATTAGCGCTTTGTTGAGCGATAAAAACCAAGCTCCCGCCACGGCCAAGCAAGAGGATGCCCTTGGGCACTTTATGCAAGAGAACCAATTAATAGGCCGTTTGAGCAACCGCGCCAGCAGCTTAGTCAATACTTCTATGGGTTTTCTAGGCATGCCTTATCGCCTAGGCGGCAATGGTGAACAAGACGGTGGCGTCGATTGCAGCGGCTTCGTACGCGCCGTGTACCAGCGCACATTAGGCAAAGTACTGCCACGCCGAGCTGCCGAGCAAGCTCAAGCGACTCAGCACATTGAAAAAGAAGAGCTGCAGCCTGGCGACTTGGTTTTTTTCAACACCATGCATCGTGCCTTCAGCCATGTTGGAATTTATATCGGCAACAACCAATTTATCCATTCGCCGCGCACAGGCTCCACTGTGCGAGTCGAAGACATGAGCAAGAGCTACTGGCAAAGTCGCTTCAATGGGGCGCGTCGCGTAGATACAACGCAAAATGATAGCAACGAGATAAAATCATCGTTTTAGCAAATGATATAAGCCTGAAGAGCTATAGAATTGGTAGCGATTAGGCGTGACAGAATCCGTTTTTGTTTCCCCTGTATCTCCCACCATCACCACCCCTAAGAGACACGCATGAGTAATAAAGACAATGCTATGGCGCAACTGCTTGCCCTGCTCGAATGCCGCTACGCCATGCGCGTGCTGTGGGCGCTACGCGACGGCCATGCACAAACCTTCCGCCTATTGCAAGACAGCGTAGGCGGCATCACGCCTAACACCCTCAACACCCGCCTCAAAGAAATGCGCGATCATGGATTTATCGTGCACTCAACAGAAGGCTATGTGATCACACCTGCTGGGGCTGATTTAACCCGCCGCATGAGCGACTTCCCTGCTTTCGCCAGCAAATGGCAAAGCGCACAAGCGAAACAGCGCAGCGCCAAATAAGGCCAACCAGCAAAATACGCCCTACAGCCTTCCTTAGTGAAGGCTTTTTTTATCCCCCCTACAATCGCTGCCTATGCTGGCCTTACTTGACTTTATCCCCCTCATTTTATTTTTTATAGCTTATAAATTGCAGGGCAAGTTTTTTGCTATCGCCGTGCTCTTGCTGGCCACTTGGCTGCAAATGCTGGCCAGTTACGCCCTACAAGGGCGCAAGCTCGAGCCGATTCAAAAATTCACCTTAGTCGCGGTTACTTTGTTTTCCTCTGTAGCCCTGCTGCTGCGTAACGAGAAAGTTTTGCAATGGTGGCCTACCGTTTTAGAAGTCGTTCTCAGCCTTGTCCTATTGATGGGTTTGCATCTTTGGCGCAAAAACCCCCTACAACTGCTATTGGGTAGCAAGCTCAACCTACCCGAGAATATCTGGCGCCACCTGGCCTACGCATGGGCGTTTTTCTGCTTAGCCATGGCTGCGCTCAACGCCTACATCGTGCTTTTTCAAACC
>CAZSPW010000013.1:0-24352 GCA_964608575.1 uncultured Burkholderiaceae bacterium
AAATAGCTAAAAAGTTTCTTTTTAGCGTTTACGCCGTTGGCTCGCCATGCCTACTTTGCCTGCTTTCCCTGCTGAGGTTTTGCCCGTTGCAGCGTTGCCGCCGCTGGCTTTTTTGGCGGCGCGGCGCAGCGATGGCAGGGCTAAGGTTTTGCTGCCTTTTTGCGCCGCCTGTGTGCGCGCTTGGCTGTTTTTCGCTTGCAGCAGGGGGCTGTGATCGGCCTGCTGCAATTGTTTGTCTTTGCGGTAGGCCGCCAGTTCATCCACTAGTACAAAGTCAATTTTGCGCGCATCGGCATCCACGCGCACTACCTGGATTTGCACCTGCGTGCCTATACCGTAGCGCGTGCCTGTGCGTTCGCCGCGCAGCTCTTGCCGCGCTTCGTCAAAGCGGAAGTATTCGCCACCCAGCTCAGTAATGTGGATCAAGCCCTCGACATAAACCTGATCGAGCGTAACGAATAGGCCAAAGCTGGTGACAGCGGTGACTTTGCCTGAGAACTCCTCGCCCAAGAATTGCTTCATGTATTGGCATTTGAGCCAAGCTTGCACATCGCGGCTGGCTTCGTCAGCGCGGCGTTCGTTGGCGCTGCAGTGCAGGCCTGCGGCTTCCCAGTCCTGCAATTCGGCGCGGCCTTTTTTGGCGCGGCCTTTGGCTTTGGCACCAGGCGCGGCAATGCGCCCCAAGCGCTGTTGGCGTGCAGCCAGGCGCTTGCCCATTTGTTCGTGCGCGTCGCCAGGCTCAGGCAATTCGGGCAGGTGGTAAGGCCGGCCTTGCAAAATGGCTTTGATGACGCGGTGCGTCAATAAATCGGGGTAGCGGCGGATGGGGCTGGTGAAGTGGGTGTAAGCCTCGTAAGCCAGACCGAAATGCCCGTCGTTGATGGGCGAATAAATCGCCTGACTCATAGAGCGCAGCAGCATGGTGTGTACTTGCTCGTGATCCGGGCGTTCATGCGTGGCGGCGCTGATGGCTTGAAATTCCTCAGGGCGTGGTTCGTCACTGACGCTCAGACCCAAACCTAAAGCGCGCAGGTATTGGCGCAGCAGCTCGACTTTTTCTGGCGTGGGGCCGTCGTGTACGCGGTAGAGGCCTAGTTGTTTGTGCTCGGCGATAAATTCAGCCGCGCAGACATTGGCTGCCAGCATGGCTTCTTCAATCAGGCGGTGTGCATCGTTGCGGGTGCGTGGCAGGATTTCTTCGATACGACCGTCGTCATCGGTGATGATTTGGGTTTCTACCGTGTCCAGATCGACTGCGCCGCGTTGTTGCCGCGCTTGCAAGAGGGCGCGGAAGACATCGTGCAAATTCAGCAAATCGGCAACCCGTTCGCCCAGCGCCGCCGCTTCTGGCCCTTTGGTATTGGTCAGTGCTGCTGCAACTTGGGTGTAGGTCAGGCGCGCATGGCTGAACATGACTGCAGGGTAGAACTGGTAGGCCTGGATTTGCCCCTTGGCATCAATCAGCATATCGGCCACCATGCACAGGCGTTCGACCTGGGGGTTGAGCGAGCACAGGCCGTTAGAGAGCTTTTCCGGCAGCATAGGGATGACGCGGCGCGGAAAGTAAACGCTGGTGGCGCGTTCATAGGCATCGCGGTCGATGGCGTCACCGGTTTGCACATAGTGGCTGACATCGGCAATAGCGACCAGCAAGCGCCAGCCTTTGCTGCGCCCGACTTTAGCTGGCTCGCAGTACACCGCATCGTCAAAATCGCGCGCGTCTTCGCCATCTATCGTCACCAGCGGGATGTCGGTTAAATCTACACGGCCTTTTTTCTCGCTGGCTAATACGCTGCTGGGCAGGGCTTGAGCCTGGGCCTGGCATTCGGGGCTGAAAATATGCGGCACACCGTATTTGCGCACAGCGATTTCAATTTCCATGCCGCTGTCATCAGGCATGCCCAGCACTTCGGTGATGCGGCCCACGGGTTGGCCGTACAAGCTAGGCGCTTCGGTCAGCTCGACTACTACCACTTGGCCGATTTTGGCATCGAGTAAACCTGCTTTGGGGATGAGTACATCTTGGCCATAGCGCTTGTCTTCCGGCGCGACGATATAGCTGCCTGACTCTTGCAGTAAGCGGCCGATGATGGGTTGGGGCGAACGCGCCACAATATCAATGACGCGCCCTTCTGGGCGGCCGCGTTTATCAGTGCGCACTACGCGCACGCGTACGGTATCGCGGTGTAAGACCGCGCGCATCTCGTTCGGTGGCAAAAAGATGCTTTGCCCGTCGTCGGTGCTGACAAAGCCGTGACCGTCACGATGGCCTGCAACTTGGCCGATATATTCTTGCAAAAGCTTGCCGCTAGGGGTTGGTTTTTTTTCTGGCATTATTTTTCTTGGTATATAATTTCGCTCTTATCTGAAAAGCCCAGGTGGCGGAATTGGTAGACGCACTAGTTTCAGGTACTAGCGGGTAACTCCGTGGAGGTTCGAGTCCTCTCCTGGGCACCAAACAAGCATACAGCAAAAAACAAAAGGCCTCCTCGCAGAGGCCTTTTTATTGATGGTGGATAAATTTGCATGCCTTTGCGCCGGTTTGCGCGCAAATAGCTTGCTGTTTGTTGGCATTACGCCGCTTGCGCCAGCGCCGCTTTTTGCGCGGCAACTAGCTCGGTGATGCCTGCACTGGCTAAATCCAGTAAGGCATTGCTTTGTTCGCGGCTAAAGGCCTGCCCCTCGGCGGTGCCTTGAATCTCTACAAAACAGCCACTCTCGGTCATGACCACATTCATGTCCGTTTCGCAGCTTGAATCTTCCTCATAGTCCAAATCCAAAAGTGGGGTATGGCCCGCAATGCCTACAGAGACGGCCGCTAGATGTTCGCGGATGGGGTTGGCTGTGATTTTTCCTTCGGCCAGCAATTGGGCTACGGCGTCATGGGCAGCAACAAAAGCGCCTGTGATGCTGGCGGTGCGTGTGCCGCCATCGGCTTGCAGTACATCGCAATCGAGGGTGATGGTGCGTTCGCCCAACTTCTGCAGATCAAATACGGCGCGCAGGCTGCGGCCGATCAGGCGTTGGATTTCTTGTGTGCGTCCGCTTTGCTTGCCTTTGGCGGCTTCGCGGCTCATGCGTTCGTGGGTAGAGCGCGGCAGCATGCCGTATTCGGCCGTGACCCAGCCTTCGCCCGAGCCTTTTTTATGTGGCGGTACGCGCTCTTCCACACTGGCGGTGCACAGCACTTTGGTATTGCCGCAGGCTATCAATACCGAGCCTTCGGCGTGTATGGTGTAGTGGCGCGTGATGCTTACTGGGCGCAGTTGATCGGCTAAGCGGCCATGGCCGCGAGTGGTGGTGTTCATGCAAAATCTTTCAATGAAAATGGGGTGATAAATCACTTCTGATGGCAGTGATTTTGATATGAAAATAAGAGCTGCTCAGGCAGATTTGGCGGCCTAAAAAGCAAAAAACGCTTAAAAAATCAGTTTTTATTCTTGCGTTCAGCCGAGCGACGAATGGCTTCGTTGATTTCCGCAATCGAGCGCTCGATGGCATCGTCGTCCAAGTCTTCTAAATGGCTTAAATCAGCATCCGTGGTGCCGCCTTGAATGGTGGTGGCAAACACCCCTTCGTCTATGGTTTCGGTGGAAATATTGCCGCTGGAATTGCTGCGGTCTGGGCTTTCCCATTCGAGCGCAATGGCGGTGGTATTGTCGCAGCGTTCACCGCCTTTGTGCATGGCCAAATCCACCAGCTCAGGGATGGCGTCAGCCACTGGACGCAAGCCCAGTTTGAGTACGATGGTGTTGTCTTCTAAAGGACCCCAAAGGCCATCAGAGCAAAGCAAAATTTTGTCGCCTTGGCGCAGTGGCAATGGCTCAGAAACATCAAAAATCGGACGGGTGGGAGAGCCTAGACAAGTAAACAAGATGTTGCGGTTGAGCATATCGAGTTTGATGATGCCGGCGTTTTGCTGTTCGATGTAAGAGTGATCACGCGTGCGGGTGACGAGTTCGTGATTGCGTATTAAATAGGCGCGCGAATCACCACAGTGAGCAAAAATGGCTTTGCTGTCTTGCACCAAAACCGCCACGACGGTGGTGCGGGGCGTATCCAGCATGCCGCGTTTGGCAGCATGCGCCAAGACATGGCGGTGGGCACCCAAAATGGCCTCTTCCATGAATTGCTGCGGATCGACTACGCGGGGCTGGGCGCATTGCTGAAAATAGGTGGACATGCTCTCTAGAGCCAAGGCTGCGGCCACTTCACCATCGGGGTGGCCGCCCATGCCATCAGCCAGCAAAAAAAGACCCGATTCACGCGTGTAGCAGTAGCCCATGCGATCTTCGTTTTTCTCGCGTCCGCCGATGCGGCTGAGTTGGAATACAGAGAATTTCATGTTTTATTTCTTTCCACCCTCGCCCACCATGCCTTCAAATTGCATGCGGACTTTTTCACCTACGCTCATTTTGGTGTAACGACGCTCGGTTTCGCGCGCTAATTCTTTTTGCAAGGCAAAAACCGATTGTGGGCGGGCGTTCGCATCCAGCGCCATGCACCATTCCACCACTTCGATCAGATTATCAGAATATGCGCCGCGCAAACGCGACATCGATAAACTTAAACGGTCTTTTTCCAGGCGCTGCGGCGCATCATTGGGCGGGTAGCCTTGCATGCAGGCGTAAATGCAAGCACCGATAGCGTAAATATCTGTCCATGGGCCCATTTCGGCATCGCGCCTATACATCTCGGGTGCGGCAAAGCCGGGGGTGTACATGGGACGGATGAAGTTGCCTTCTTTGGAGATGACTTCGCGTGCCGCACCAAAGTCAATCAACACGGCCTTGTCGTCGTCAGTGATGAAAATATTCGCAGGTTTGATATCGAGGTGCAGCATTTTGTGCTGGTGCACGATGCGCAGGCCGCGCAGGATTTCGTCAAACAAGCTACGGATGGTGGATTCGCGGAAGATTTTGGGTTTCTTTAAATCGCGGGCGGTGACGATATAGTCTTGTAGGGTAGCCCCTTCCAAGTAATTCATCACCATATAAACGGTTTCGTTTTCACGGAAGAAGTTCAATACGCTGACCACCGATGCGTGCGCGATTTGCGCCAAGGCGCGGCCCTCTTCAAAAAAGCTTTTCAGTCCCAGGCGGTAGAGCGAGAGCTTGTCGGGTTGCACTTGCGGGATCATTTCACCGGGGCCGCGTGTGGCCAGGGATGCCGGCAGGTATTCTTTCAGCGCAACTTGTTGCCCTTCTGAATCGACGGCTAAATAGACCAAACCAAAACCTCCAGCAGAGATTTTGCGAACAACGCGATAGCCGCCCACCACGGTATCGGGCGGTAGCGCGGCTGGCTTGGCTTTGGCGACATTGCTGTTGCTAGACATAGGGCGTGAACAATCAAAAGGGGCGGATGCAAAGCCCTGAGTGTATAGGGGTGGGCTGCACTTACGGCCTCGGTGGGGTGGGCTTTTGTGCAAGCAGCCTGTGGAAGCCACAGATACTGTGGCAAGTTTACCGCAGGCTTTTTGCTGGGCGCTGCCATAGGGCGGCAGTCTGCGCGACCATGTTTTCTAGCAATAAATCGGTTTTATACGGGTGTTCTATGCTGCGCGCCCAAGCCGTGAGTTGCTGCCCCCAGCGCAGCAGAGCTTGCGCACTGGGTGGGCGTGGTAAATCCTGGCTTTGAAAATAGCGTGGCGCGGCGTGTACTTTCATGGCCCACAAATCATGTGCCAGCTTGCTTAGGGTATCCATCGCTTCGCGTGGGCTGCAATCGGCCAGTGCCGCAACTTGGCCCTGTGCCAGCGCACGCGGCAGCGTGGTCCAGCGGTTCGCTAAAGGGCTGTTGAGCCAGGCGCTAGCGTCTAAGGCGCGCCCACCTGTGGCTTGCAAAGCAGTTTGCAACTGCGCTACTGGGGTGTTGGGCAGCTGCGTTTGCAGCCAGGCTAAAGCTGCCTCTGGTTTTGGCCAAGGCATAGCAAAGCCCAAGCAGCGGCTACGGATGGTGGGCAGCAGGCGGTGGGCGTTTTCACTTATCAAGATGATGCGCACTTGCCCTAGCGGCTCTTCCAGGGTTTTTAAAAAAGCATTGGCCGCTTCCACCGTCATGGCTTCGGCCGGGTAGGCCAGCACCACTTGCCCACGGGCGCGGGCGCTGGTTTGCTGCAGCTTCTCTACCGTCTCGCGTACCGCATCTATGCTGATGATTTTGCTGGGTTTGCGTTTTTTCTCATCCAGCTCTTTTTGCCGTTTTTCGTCCAGCGGCAGACCCCAGTCCAGCAGCAGGGTTTCAGGCAGCAGGTAATAGCAATCGGGGTGGCTGTGGCTGGCCAGCAGTTGGCATGCTGTGCATTGCCCGCAGGCTTGCCCGTGGGCGCTGGGGGTTTCGCATAACGCTGCGGCTGCTAAGGCTTGCCCTAGCTGCCATTGCCCCAAACCGCTGGCACCGTGCAGCAGCAGAGCGTGGCTGCGCGCAGCTTGCAGGGTGTGCAAACTGGGGCTGAGCCATGAGGGCAGGGCAGTGAGCATGGTTTTAATAGTGTTTTCGGTGTTTTAGGCCGCAGAATCTGCCTGGGCAGCTATTGAATAAATAGTGATGAAAGCGCACCGATTCAAGCGCCCAAATAGGCTTGTTGCACTTTAGGGTCAGCTAGCAGGTCTTGTGCTTTGCCGCTCATGGTAATCCAACCTGAATCCATGACATAAGCGCGGTGCGCCGCTTGCAGGGCGCGGGCAGCGTTTTGTTCCACCAGCAGCATGGTCATACCTTGGGCAGAGACAGCGCGCACGACTTCAAAAATCTTGCTCACCATGATGGGCGATAAACCCATGGATGGCTCGTCCAGCAGCAGCACTTTGGGCTTGGCCATCAGGGCACGCGCCATGGCCAGCATTTGTTGCTCGCCGCCGCTCATGGTGCCAGCCAGTTGGTCTTTGCGCTCTTTTAAGCGCGGAAATAGAGCGAACATGGCTTCGATATCAGCGGCAATGCCGCCTTTGTCGCTACGGGTGTAAGCGCCCATCAGCAGGTTTTCGCTAATACTCATGCGGGTAAATATTCCGCGCCCTTCAGGCACCATCACCAAGCCTTCGGCGACCAAATCCCAAGCACCGCGTCCCGCAATGCTGCGTCCCAGATATTCAATCTGCCCCGTAAAAGGCAGACCGCCGGTGATGGCTTTCATGGTGGTGGTTTTGCCAGCGCCATTGGCGCCAACTAAAGTGACCAATTCGCCATCAAAGACTTGGATGTCCACGCCTTTGACAGCTTGAATGCCACCATAAGCTACTTGCAGCCCAGCAATATTGAGTAATGGTGCGCTCATGCGGACAATCCCCCTTGTGTGTGTTCCTCACCCAGATAGGCGGCGATGACTTTTTCGTTTTTCTGCACCTCAGCGGGCGTGCCTTCGGCTATGACTTTGCCGTAATCGAGTACGGTGAGCCGATCACACAAACCCATGACCAGCTTCACATCGTGCTCAATCAGCAAGACGGTGGCACCATCCTTGCGGATTTTGTCGATCAGCTGGCGTAGCACCATCTTTTCTGCGCCATTCATGCCCGCTGCGGGTTCATCTAAAGCGATAAGCTGGGGCTCAGTCGCCAGCGCGCGCGCAATTTCCAAGCGGCGTTGGTCGCCGTAACTCAGGGTGCGTGCGCGTAAATTGGCTAGATGCCCTATGCCTACATAGTCCAGCAGCTCTTGCGCTTTGGCGCCAATAGCAGCCTCTTCACGCAAAAAGCTTTTGCTGCGCAGCATGGCGCCCAGTACGCCCGAAGACGAACGCGTGTGCCGCCCGACCATGACATTCTCCAGCGCCGTCATATCGGCAAACAGGCGGATGTTTTGAAAGGTGCGCGCAATGCCAGCGCGGGCGACTTGGTGCACGGCTTGCGGCTTATAAGGCTTGCCTGCCAGTACAAATTGGCCGCTATCGGGCGTGTACAGGCCGGTAATGACATTGAAAAAAGTGGTTTTGCCTGCACCATTGGGGCCGATCAAACCATAGACCTCACCACGATGAATATGCATATGCACATCACTTAGCGCCTGCAGGCCGCCAAAGCGTTTAGACGCGCCTTGTATCTGTAAAACGGTGTCTGTTGTCATTTTTTGCACTCCGCCGTTTTAAGGATTGACCGTGTCTTGGACTTTGTCGGCGCTGCGCTCGCCCGTCTCCAGCGCACGCGGCACAGCATCCCCTGGAAAATCAGCGCCAGGCGGGTTGTGCTGCGGGTTATCGGGCGCGGCATTGGGCGCTATAGCGCCACCAGCTTGTCCGTGCTCAGGCGTGGGCCACAAACCCCGTGGACGCAACAGCATGGTGATGATCATGGCCAGCGCAATCAGCAATTGGCGCAAGATGGAGGCATCGAGTCGCCCGCCCGTCATTTGCTGCAAGGGGCCTGCCACATAACGCAAAATTTCAGGCAAACCCGCCAGCAACAAAGCCCCCAAAATCACCCCAGGAATATGCCCTAGCCCGCCCAGCACCACCATGCTGATGATGAGCACAGACTCCATCAAAGAGAAGGACTCGGGTGAAACAAAGCCCTGAAACGCGGCAAACATGGCACCACTGACACCGCCGAAAGTCGCGCCCATGCCAAAAGCTAAAAGCTTCATGCGCACGGTGCTGATGCCCATGGCTTTGGCGGCAATTTCGTCTTCGCGCATAGCCATCCAGGCGCGGCCTATGCGCGAGTCTTGCAGGCGATAGCACAGCAGCACCGTTAGCACGGTGAGGATGATGAAGCTATAGCAATACAGGGTGACGGAATGCAATTCAAAGCCGAAAAAACGATGGCTAGCACCTAAGTCGTAGCCAAAAAAGCTGGCGCTATCAATCTGGCCTATGCCTTTGGGGCCATTGGTCAGGTTATAGGGCTGGTCCAGGTTATTGAGAAATACGCGAATAATCTCGCCAAAACCCAGGGTAACGATGGCTAAATAATCGCCGCGCAAGCGTAAAACTGGGATACCTAGCAACACCCCAACCACGCCGGCGACTATGGCCGCCAACGGCAAGGCCAGCCACATAGGGATATGCAGGCCTTGCGGGAAGTGCGCCGCCAGTGCAGGGAAGTTTTCAGTTAAATGAGGCGATGCCAGCAAGGCGAATAGATAAGCGCCTACCGCATAAAACGCGACATAGCCTAAATCCAAAAGGCCGGCGTAGCCCACTACGATATTCAAGCCCAGCGCGAGCATGACATAAAGCAGAGCCACGCCCAGAATCCGCACGGGGCCGTCGCCCCCTGTGATTTGCAGCAAAACGGGCAGCAATAGCGCCAAGGCGGCAACCGCTAGAAATGCACCTAAGTAGCGGTGTGGGGTGTTGGTAGAGAGACTGAGATTCATAGCTTAGCCCCCTTATGCGCGATCGGCCACGCGCTCGCCCAGCAAGCCCGATGGTTTAAAAACCAAGATCACAATCAAAATCCCGAAGGACAAAATATCCACATAGTGGCTGCCTAGGAAGCCACCCGTCCAGTCGCCCAGATATCCTGCGCCTATGGATTCGACCAAACCCAACAAAATCCCGCCCAGCACTGCGCCAGGCAAATTGCCTATGCCGCCAAATACAGCCGCAGTAAAGGCTTTCAAGCCAGGCAAAAAGCCGGTGGTGTGGTTCACGCTGCCGTAATTGGCAGCCCACATCACGCCCGCCACAGCAGCCAGCACTGCACCGATGATGAAGGTAGCGGAAATCACCCAATCGGGCTTGACCCCCATCAAAGCAGCCACGCGGGGATTTTCAGCGGTAGCGCGCATGGCTCGCCCCAGGCGCGTGCGGCTGACGATAAAGCTCAGCACCGCCAGCGAAACAGCCGTCAGCGCCAGCGCCAAAATTTGTGTGTAAGTGATGGTGGCGCCCGCAACATCTACCGCGCCTGGCAGTAAAAAGGGATAGGGCTTGTAATTGGGTTTCCAGATGATCATGGCTAGGGTCTGTAGCAAAATGCTCATACCAATGGCCGTAATCAAAGGCGCTAGCCTAGGGCTATTGCGCAGGGGTTTGTAGGCAATTTTTTCGATCAAAAAATTCAGCAGTGCGCAAACCAAAGCGGCCGCCAGCAAGCCCAAGGCCAATAGCGCCCAACCTGGCATATCGGGCTGCCAGTTTTGCAGGGCGCCGACTACGCTCCAGCTGGTGAGCGCCCCAACCATGAGCACCTCACCGTGGGCAAAATTGATGAGATTGATGATGCCGTACACCATGGTGTAGCCCAGTGCAATCAGGGCGTACATGCTGCCCAGCACCAAGCCGTTGATGATTTGCTGCAAAAGCAAACTGCTATCGAAATCCATTGTTTCTCCCTGCCCAAGCCTCTGGGCGGCGGACTTGTTTGATAAAAACTAAAGGCGAGATTTTATGCGGCGCGGGCAGTTGCCCCAAGCCTAGGCGCATAGGGGTTTATAATGCGCGGTTTTCCAGCATCATCTGCAAACCCTCTATTCCTAAGGAATCATCATGGCATCAGCTAAAAAGAAAAAGAACCCGCGCCTGGCCTCAGGCCGTAAACGCGCGCGTCAAAATGTAAAAATCAACGCGGCAAACACTTCTTTGCGCTCACGCTATCGCACGGCTATCAAAAAGGTTGAAAAAGCCGTAGCTGCTGGCGATCAAGCAGGAGCACGCGATTTGTTTGCGCAAATGCAGTCTATTGTCGACACCGTAGCCGACAAAGGCATCTTCCACAAAAACAAAGCAGCTCGTGACAAGAGCCGCCTGTCTGCCAAAGTTAAAGCTTTGGCCGCTGCCTAAATTTAAAGCAGCATTCGAGCACTGGGGCGGGGTTGTAAAACCTGCGCTCTCAGCCGTTTGAATTGGTGCGCTGCTGGAAAAAATAAAAACCGCCTAGAAATTTTCAGGCGGTTTTTTCATGGGTGTTAGATATAGGCTGGTTGCAATATGGGTTGCTTGCACCATGGGGTTTACGCAAAAATTCCTTTGCGTATCAGCCCCACGGCTAGGCCCTCAATCTCAAAAGGCTCACCTGGCTGCACCACAATGGTAGAAAAATCAGGATTTTCGGCGTGCAGTTCGATCAAATGCTGGTTGCGCTGAAAGCGTTTGACGGTGACTTCTTCACCTAAACGCGCCACCACAATTTGCCCATTGCGCGCTTCTTTGGTGGCACGCACAGCGAGCAAATCACCATCAAAAATACCGACATCGCGCATGCTCATGCCTTTGACTTTGAGCAGGTAATCGGGCTTTTGCGCAAACAGCTCAGGCGCGACGGCGTAAGTTTCTTGCACATGCTCTTGCGCTAGGATGGGCGAGCCTGCAGCCACGCGCCCCACCAGTGGCAGCAGCATTTGTTGTAGGCTTTCTATGGGCAGCACTGCTTGCTTGAAACTATTGATGCTGGAGCTGGTTTTCTTCAGGCGTATGCCACGAGAAGTGCCGCTGAGCAATTCAATGGCGCCTTTGCGTGCCAAGGCCTGCAAATGCTCTTCAGCCGCGTTGGCAGATTTAAAACCCAGTTGCCGTGCAATTTCAGCGCGCGTGGGTGGCGCACCAGTGTTGGCTATGGCCTCTTGAATCAATTGCAGAATTTCTTGCTGGCGTGCGGTCAGTGCTACAGTCATGGTTCTACCTAAAGTACTAGATAAATCAACATACTGGTATTGTAAACAGTATTTTTGCGGTTTCTTAAAAAATTCATAGCAAAGTATTCATGTCACAAGGGAAAAAACCACAGGGCAGCATCGTGCTGCTGACGACGGGCGGCACGATCGCGGGTTGGGCAGCGCAGGCTGATGCCCAACAGCACTACCAAGCTGGTGCTTTGCCTGGTCAGGCTTTATTGACCCAACTGCCCCAGGATGTAGCCAGTTTGCCTGTGGTGGTGGATGATTTCGCCCGCATCAATAGCAAAGATGCGGATGGCCGTTTTTGGTGGCAGTTGTACCAACGCGTGCAGCAGCATCTCGCCGATAGTGCTGTGGCTGCCCTTGTCATCACCCACGGCACCGATACCCTGGAAGAAAGCGCTTTTTTCTTGTATGAAGTGCTGCCCCAGCCATTGCCCAAACCCATCATCATGGTGGCAGCTATGCGCCCGGCCAGCCACCCGCAGAGCGATGGCCCGCAAAATTTAAGCGATGCGCTGCGTTTGGCGCAGGATGTCAGTTGCGCGCAGCGCGGGGTGCTGGTGCTTTGTGGTGGCTTGGTTTACGCCGCCAGCCAATTGCAAAAGTGGCATGGCGGCGATGTGCAGCCTTTTGTGCAGCGCCATGCGCTGCAAGCTGCGCTGGCTGTGGGTGCAGCAGCAGCTTGGGGGCAGATAGTGGCTGGGCAAGTGCAGTGGCAGGCACGGGCTGCGGCACCATTCATCAAGACTTAAAACAGGCTTTGCAGCAGGCACAGTGCCAAGGCGTGCAGGTGGTGCGTGCCAGCCAATGTTTGGGCACAGTCACCGTGCCGCCTGCAGATGCGTTTATTTGCTGGCCGGATTTAAGCCCCAGGCAGGCGCGGGTGCGGCTGATCTTGCAGGGTTTGGCGGCTTTATGAATTGCCGTTCCGGCTGCAGCGCCTGCTGCATTGCGCCGTCTATCAGCAGCCCCATTCCGGGTATGCCGCGCGGCAAACCTGCGGGCGTGGCCTGTGTGCAATTGGCGGCTGATGGGCGCTGCCAAATCTTTGGCCAGCCCAGCCGCCCAGCGGTGTGCAGCAGCTTGCGGCCTGAGCCTGCCATGTGCGGTACGAGTCGCGAACAAGCATTGGCCATATTGGCTGACTGGGAAAAGCAGACAGCGCCATAGGCTGGCATGGGGCTGAGCTTTTATAATTCGCCTTTTGGAGTGAAGCACCATGCGCCTTTTGGGAAAAGCCCTGACTTTTGACGACATTCTCCTCGTGCCAGCCTTCTCTGAAGTGCTACCCAAGGACACCAGTTTAGCCACGCGCTTCACGCGCAATATTGAGCTGGGCCTGCCTTTGGTATCAGCCGCTATGGATACCGTGACTGAGGCGCGTTTGGCCATCACCATTGCCCAAGAGGGCGGCATAGGCGTGATCCATAAAAACCTCACGGCCAAAGAGCAAGCTGCTCATGTGCGCCGTGTCAAACGCTATGAGGCAGGTGTGCTGCGCGACCCTATGGTCATCAGCCCCAGCACCACGGTGCGCGAAGTCAATGCGCTGGCCGATGAAATGGGTTTTTCAGGCTTTCCCGTCGTCGATGGTGGCAAGGTGGTGGGCATCGTCACAGGGCGCGATTTGCGCTTTGAAACCCGCATGGATTTGCCCGTGCGCGAAATCATGACGCCGCAAGAGCGCCTGATAACAGTCTCTGAAGGCATTAGCAGCGAAGATGCTAAAGCCCTGCTGAATAAGCACAAGATCGAACGCTTGTTGATGGTGGGCAAAAATTTTGAGCTGCAAGGCTTAATCACCGTTACCGACATCAACAAACAGCGCAACTTCCCTCGCGCTAGCCGCGATGCCGCTGGCCGCCTGCGTGTGGCCGCCGCTGTGGGTGTGGGCGAGGGCACAGAAGAGCGCGTGGCGCTCTTGGTGGAAGCTGGCGTGGATGCGCTGGTGGTCGATACCGCCCACGGTCACAGCAAAGGCGTGATAGACCGTGTGGCTTGGGTGAAGAAAAACTACCCACAAGTCGATGTGATTGGCGGCAACATCGCCACGGGCGCAGCGGCGCTGGCGCTGGCTGATGCGGGTGCCGATGCGGTCAAAGTCGGCATCGGCCCAGGCTCCATCTGCACCACGCGCATAGTCGCGGGCGTAGGCGTGCCGCAAATCATGGCGATAGACAGCGTGGCGCGTGCTCTGAATGGCCGCATCCCGCTGATTGCCGATGGTGGTATTCGTTTCTCGGGCGATATTGCCAAAGCCATTGCCGCAGGCGCATCTACGGTGATGATGGGTGGTATGTTTGCCGGCACGGAAGAGGCCCCAGGCGAGGTGGTGCTATTCCAAGGGCGCAGCTATAAAAGCTATCGCGGCATGGGCAGCGTGGGCGCGATGCAGCAAGGCAGCGCCGACCGTTACTTCCAAGAAGTCAGCGCCGAAAACCCCAATGCCGATAAATTGGTGCCTGAAGGCATCGAAGGGCGCGTGCCGTACAAAGGCTCGGTCGTCGGCATCATCTACCAAATGGCCGGTGGCCTGCGCGCCAGCATGGGCTATTGCGGCTGCGCCACCATTGCGGAAATGCAGAGCAAGGCCGAGTTTGTGGAAATCACCGCAGCGGGCATCCGCGAGAGCCATGTGCACGATGTGCAAATCACCAAAGAAGCGCCCAATTACCGCGCAGATTAAGCGGAAAAACTAGAGGCTTGCGCACGGTGGGCGAAACTTCCCAATTGACTCTGGCGCAAGCCCAGCAAGAGGTGGTGGACACCGTGGCGGTGGCGCGCCTCTATGGCGAGCCGCTGTTTGCTCTGCCGCAAGACCTCTATATTCCGCCCGACGCGCTGGAGATTTTTCTCGAAGCCTTCGAGGGGCCGCTGGATTTATTGCTCTACCTCATCCGTAAGCAAAACTTCAACATTTTGGATATTCCCATGGCGCAGGTCACGGCGCAATACATCCATTATGTGGAAGAAATCCGCCAGCGCAATTTAGAGCTGGCAGCCGAATACCTGCTGATGGCGGCCATGCTGATTGAAATCAAATCGCGCATGTTGCTGCCACCGAAAAAAGTGGCCGATGGCGAAGATGCGCAAGACCCACGGGCGGAATTGGTGCGGCGCTTGCTGGAATACGAACAAATCAAACTGGGCGCGCAAACCCTAGACAGCCTGCCGCAAGCAGGGCGCGATTTCTACACCAGCGGCGCAGCGGTGGCACAAAGCGCAGCGGCGCTGCCCGATGTCAGCGTGGACGATCTGGCCAGCGCCTGGGCCGATATTGTCAAACGCGCCAAACTGGTGACGCATCACAAAATCAGCCGCGAAGAACTCTCGGTGCGTGAATACATGAGCATCGTGCTGAAAAAGCTGCAAGGCCAACGCTTTGTCGAGTTTGGCGATTTGTTTGATGTCGAAAAAGGCCTGCCTGTGCTGGTGGTCACCTTTGTCGCCATGTTGGAATTGGCGCGTGAGAATCTGCTGGAAATCACCCAAGGCGCAGCTTTTGCGCCTATCTATGTGCGCTTGGTCTATCAAAGCGTCTAAACAGCCTGTTTTTACTATCAATAAATGAGCTGCTCAGGCAGATTTGGCGGCCTAAAATCCTAAAAAGACCCTTAAAAATGCCCTAGCAAGACAGTGTGGGTATTCATTGTTCCACTTTCTGCATCAATAGCTGCAATTTATGGGTTTTTTGCCTTTATTGTTCCAAATATGGCGTAAACCTATTGGGTTTAGCCATTCTTTGTGCCCGATTGCGCCACTCTGTGCGTAGTGGTCGAATCTAGGGCTGCTATTCATGGATGCTGCGACTGCGCGCAGCATGACAAAGCCCAGCCACTTCCAACTGCACGAATTAACGCCGAATCACCAGCCAAGTGAAAGTTCCCAGCGCCACGCTGCCAAATACCATGCTGGGTAGAGCTGCGGCCAGCCACGGCGTCCAGCCGCGCAGATCGCCGATATGGTTGGCCACATTGTTAAAGAGGTAAAAACCGATACCTATCATCACCCCGGCAAACACATAGCCCGCTGCCGTGCCATTGCGGTGGTGCAAATAGGCAAAGGGCAGCGCCAACATGACCATGACCAAGCAACTCAAGGGGTAGAGCACTTTGCGCCATAGCGCAATTTCGTATTTGGCGGGGTTTTGCTGATTGGCTTTGAGGTGTTCGGTATAGCGATACAGATCCAAAGTGGCCATACTGCCTGGGCTGACCATGGCGGTTTTCACCATCTCGGCGCTCAGATGGCTAGGCCACTGGTATCGCTGCAAGTTTTCAAAACGGATGCCCTCTACATCCAAGCTTTGTTCTTGCTGTGCAGGAATAAAGGCTGGGTAGTAGCGGATACGCACCTGTTGCAAATCCCAAACGCCCTGCTGGATTTGCCCTTTGTGTGCATCAATACGGGTTTGTAGATGGCCTTGCTTGTCAAACTGTAAAAGGGTGACCTCTTCGACTTGCTGATTCGCACTGGATAAAGCCGAAACGCGCACGAAAAACTGCCCTGCATCTTGTTTGTCGCGCAGCCAAGCGCCGCTGGCGCGTTGCTCGCCTTTGATGCGATCGGCCAAACGATTGCTGGCGGGGGCAATATAGTCGCCCAAACTCATGGTCAGCACGGTAAACAGCGCCCCTATGCCCAGCAGGGTGGCCAGCATACGCCCTGGCCCCAAACCGCTGGTGCGCATGATGGTGAATTCAGAGTTCAGCGCCAAACGGCTCAAGACCAGCACGCAGCCGATGAGCACGCCTATGGGCAGCAAATCGTATAAATGGTCGGGCATCAGCGCCAGTACATAGGCCAAGGCTTGGCTGATGCCATAGCCTGTTTTTAAGCTGCCCAGTTCATCGACTAAATCAAAAAAGCCAAACAACAGCAAAAACGCAGCACAAACCATGGCGCTGGCCGAGAGAATTTGCCCAAACAGAAAACGGCGGATGATGCGCATATTGGGTCATTCTTATTAAGATGAAAGGCCGGCAGTCGCAGCGCGACGGCTTTGGAAAAATGGCAGGCTGCCTTGGCGCTGTAGCAACAAGCCATAACAAGCCAGAAACAGGCCGCCGTGCAGTATCAACAGCCACCAGCCTAGAGCAATTTGCCCTTTGGCGACCCAGTTTTGGCCAAAATTGATCAGGTTGTAATACACGGCAAAGCTCATCAAGGCCAGCGCCAAATGGCTGCCTTTGCCGCTGCGTTGGGTGTTTTTAATCAAGAGCAGCGCCAGCAGCAACAAATTGATGGCGGCCAACGCCATGCCTATGCGCCAAGACAGTTCGCCGCGCCCCTCGGCCGTTTGCATCAGCATATGACTCGGCTGGCTACGGGTTTGCGTTTGCAGCGCGCTTATGGGTGCGTCTTGAATACGGGTGTTGTACTGGCTAAAAGTGCTGATATTGTGCTCGCCTGTTTGGGTATCAAAGCTCACGCTTTGCCCTTGGCTCAGCTCCAGGTGGGCGCTGCCGTTGGGAGCGCGCACGATGCGCCCAGCTTGCGCCGTGGTGACGGTGTTTTTGCCATCTTTTTCGCCATAAATAAAGACCTGGCCGCTTTGGTTTTGCCCGCTTTGGCTTTCGGTAAAAAACACGCGGGTGCCTGCTTTATTGCGCTGAAATTCGCCCGGTGCGATACGGTCAATATCGCTGCGCTGGGCAAACTCGCTGCGCAGTTGTTCGATTTGCCCATTTGCCCATGGCCAAATTAACAGGCCAGAGGCGGCAATGGCCAGTAGCACGGGCCAGGAAAACCGCACAATGGGGCGCAAAAACGCCATCAAACTTTGGCCGCTGGCAAACCAAACGGCCATTTCCGAATCTTGGTACCAGCGCACCAAACTGCTGGTGATGCTGAGGAAGAGGCTGAGCGTCAAAATCGTGGGCATAAAGCTCAGCGTTAGATAACTCATGATGAGGAAAATATCCTGCGGATTGACGCTGCCTTTATTCGCCAGCGCCAAGGTGCGGATCAGCATCATCGTCATGACGATGGATAGCAGCACGATTAACACGGCGGTAAAGTTCTGCGCTAGTTCGCGCCGAATCGAGGCATAAAATATCAAAGCATATCCTTCACGGGTTCTTCTCTTACTCTTGTCTTGGGCGCAGTGCCTACTGCGCCCTCTAACATCTATTTTCTAGCTCTCAATAGGTCAGACTTTATGAAACACCAACTGCACGCCCTGGAAGACTTAGCGCAAGGCGCTGCCAGCATAGAGGCCGATGCCCTGCTGCTGCTGCTCGATCAAGCGCAGCTCAAAGCCTTGGGTGGCAAAGCCGCAGCTAAAACGGCTTTAGGCAAATGGTTGGCAGCAGCCTTGGCAGCCAAAGATTTTAGCGGTGCTAAGGGTGAAGTGTTGCAGGCCTACCAAGCGACTGGTTTTGTTGCCCGTCGCGTCTTGCTGGTAGGCTGCGAGCAGGGGCAGGCGAGGCAGGAAGCTGCAGCGGTGCAAACCGCGCTAGCGCAATGCGCTGGCAAAGGCATTAGCCGCATTGCCATCGCAGGTTTTAACCATCTGCAAGCAGTAGTGGGCGCTGCGGCAGCGGCACTCTATGCCTATGATTTGACGCTGGCGAAAAAAAATCCACGCGCAACGCAAAGTTTGCATTTCTACCAAGGCAAAGCCGATAAAACGGCTAAAGCTGAATTTGCGCAAGCCTTGGCGCAGGCCGAAGGCGTGCAATTGGCGCGTGAGCTGGGCAATATGCCAGCCAACTACGCCACGCCCACGCATTTGGCGCAAACGGCGCAAAAGCTGGCTGCGGGCAGCAAAAACCTGATTTGCAAAGTGCTGGAAAAGCGCGATGCGGAAAAACTCAAAATGGGCGCTTTTCTCTCGGTGGCGGCGGCCTCTGCTCAGGCGCCTAAATTCATCGAGCTGAAATATACGGGAGCCGGCAAAGCCGCGCCCGTGGTTTTGGTTGGCAAGGGCATTACTTTTGACACGGGTGGCATCAGCCTCAAGCCTGGCGCGGGCATGGACGAGATGAAATACGATATGTGCGGCGCTGCCAGCGTGCTCGGCGTATTTGCTGCGCTGGCGCGCTTGCAGCCCAAAATCAATGTGGTGGGTTTGATACCCACTTGTGAAAATATGCCAGCAGGCAATGCTACCAAGCCGGGTGATGTGATCACGGCTATGGATGGCACGACCATCGAAGTGCTCAATACCGATGCCGAAGGGCGCTTGATTTTGTGCGATGCGCTGTGTTATGCCGCCCGTTTTAAGCCCAAGGCTATAGTCGATATTGCCACCCTGACTGGCGCTTGCGTGATTGCGCTGGGCGGGGTGCGCAGTGGTTTGTTCAGCAACGATGATGCCTTGGCTGCGGCTTTGAGCGCGGCCGGTGATGAGGCACAAGACCTGTGCTGGCGTATGCCCCTAGATGCCGATTACGCCGATGGCCTGAAAAGCAAATACGCCGATGTGGCCAATGTGGCCGGGCGCGAAGCGGGCGCTGTCACGGCGGCCAAATTCCTGCACCGCTTTGTCGGCGATACGCCTTGGGCACACCTGGATATTGCGGGCACAGCGTGGAAATCGGGCGCAGCCAAAGGCGCGACGGGGCGACCTGTTGGTTTGCTGTTGCAGTATCTGCTGGCGCGTTAAGGTGCTAAAGCGTTAAAGCGTTAAAGCGGCTCGCCCATAGACGGAAATTCCATGACGCAAACCCCATGACGGAAATCAGCTTTCACCTCAATATTGTTGATATGCAGGACTATACGCTGCGGCTTTTGCACAAAGCCTGGCGTAGTCAGCCGCGCGTGGCTTTGCTGGGGGATGAAGATTTTTTGCAGGGCATCAGCGCCGCCCTTTGGGGACAAGCGCCCACAGCCTTTGTGCCGCATTGCTGGGCTAGCGATGAAGTGCGCATGCAAGATGCCGGGCGTTTGGTCTTGACTACACCTGCAGCTTTGGGCGCAGTCAGCCCCGCTTTTGATGTTTTGTTGAAACTGGGGCAGGGCACTGAGCCAGCTGCGGGTTTTGAGCGCTTTGCGCGTTTGATTGAGTTAGTGCCCGCTGATGAGGCGGCAGTCGCCGACGCGCGTGCGCGCTGGAAGCATTATCACAAGCGCGGCTATCCCCTGAGCCTGCATGACAGAGCCGCAGGGCGAGGCGGCTAGAAATTACAATCGAACCTATGTCCTTTCCATCTGCCCCGCGCACACCCCCTGCCTTTATTCCCACACTCAAGCCCTTGCAAGAGGGCGAAGCGCAGGCCGTGCAAGCTGCGCCCTTGTTAATAGACTTGCCGCTGCTGGAAGAAGAAGTCTTGCCACCAGAGGCGCAGCTAGGCTCAACGCCTATGCATCTGCCTTTGCGTGCCATGCCCAATATCGATTTGAATTTGGGTGATGCGCGTGTGGGTGTGCTCGCTAGTGCTGCTGCTCCTGCTGCAACCCGCCCTGGGGCGCAGCCTGCTGCAACCCGTGCTGAGCTGGGCGCGCGTCAAGGTATCAACGACAGTGCCAGCCAAGCCGAGCAAATGCGCACGCGCTTATTGCAGCGCGTGGATGTTATTGTGCAGCGCCGTGTGCGCGAAGCGGCCACGGCAATTGCACTCGAGCACGCGCAAAACCTGCTGCAAGAATTACGCCCTGCGCTAGAGAAAGCCATTATCGAATCGGTCAACGAAGCCCTAGCCCTGGAAGTGGGCGCCAGTTCGCAGCTATCTGGCTAATGCTGGCGCAGCTACAATAGCGGGCTTGTTTTCTTTTCTTTTTAAGCAAGCGTTGGAATGCACCTTTGAACGCTTGCGGCTGCCGTTTTGAACTCCACCCCCACACCCGCTTACACGCGTTTACTTGCTGCTGATATGCAGGCCTTGGACGCTTTGATTGCCCAGCAATTGCAGTCTGGGGTGGTCTTGGTCGCGCAAGTGGCGCAATACATCGTGGCCTCAGGCGGCAAACGCGTGCGGCCAGTTTTACTGATGCTGATGAGCCACGCCCTAGGCGTGAGCAATGCCCGTATCCAAGCGCAGCGCATCAATTTAGCCGCCGTGGTCGAATTTATCCACACCGCCACCTTGTTGCATGACGATGTGGTCGATGATTCGCAGTTGCGCCGCGGCCGCCCTACAGCCAATAACACTTTTGGCAACCCTGCCAGCGTGTTAGTGGGCGACTTCATCTACACCCGCGCCTTCCAAATGATGGTGGCCGCTGGTGATATGCGCATCATGGAAATTTTGGCCGATGCCACCAATGTCATTGCCGAAGGCGAAGTGCTGCAACTGATGAATGTGCACGATGCCAGCGTGGATGAGGCGCGTTATCTGCAAGTCATCCAATCCAAAACTGCCAAATTGTTTGAAGCCAGCTGCCGTTTGGCGGCGGTGCTGGCGGGCAGCAGCCCTGAGCTGGAGGCCGCCTGTGCTGATTTTGGCACGGCCATAGGCACGGCTTTTCAAATCATCGACGATGTGCTCGATTACGATGGCGAAGTCGCGGCCATAGGCAAAAATGTGGGGGACGATCTGCGTGAAGGCAAAGCCACGCTGCCCTTGATTTTTGCTATGCAGCGCGCCGCGCCCGAAGATGCGGCCATCATCCGCCACGCGATTGAAACGGGCGGCTTGGACGAATTGCCGCGCATCAGTGCCTTGGTACACAGCACAGGGGCCTTGGAAGCGACCCGCGCCGTGGCCGCCAAGCAAGCCCAGCGCGCCGCTGATTTGTTGGCAGCCTTGCCCGATAACCCCTACCGCGCCGCCTTGTTGGAAATGGCGCAGGCAGCAGTGGCTAGGCGGGTTTAGCTTTAGTTTTTAGCTGTTTTTGCAGTTTTTTTCGATAGCTGCTCAGGCAGTTATTTCGGCCTGAATGGCTGATTTGATACTTAAATTTGATTTTTATTTTGATAGCAAAGGTCTGCAATTTATGAAAGCCCTGATTTCCGTCTCTGATAAAACTGGTGTGCTGCAATTTGCCCAGGATCTGCACGCCCTCGGGGTGCAATTGTTATCTACTGGTGGTACGGCCAAATTGCTGGCTGAGGCGGGCTTGCCCGTCACTGAGGTGGCCGAGTACACGGGCTTTCCTGAAATGCTCGATGGCCGCGTCAAAACCCTGCACCCTAAAGTCCACGGCGGCCTGCTGGCGCGCAGCGACCTGCCTGCCCATGTGGCGGCTATGGAGCAGCACGGTATTGAGCGCATAGACCTGCTGGTGGTCAACCTCTACCCCTTTGAAGCCACGGTCGCCAAAGACGGCTGCACCCTGGCCGACGCGATCGAGAACATCGACATCGGCGGCCCCGCCATGGTGCGTTCCGCCGCCAAAAACTGGCGCGATGTGGCCGTGCTGACCGACGCGGGCCAATACGCCCAAGTGCTGCGCGAATTGCAAGAGCAGGGCAAGGTCAGCGAAGCCACCAAATTCCGCCTCTCGGTCACTGCCTTCAACCGCATTGCGCAATACGACTGCGCTATCAGCGATTACCTCTCAGCCGTTGTTTACCCTGAAGCTGGTTTTACGCAAGAAACGGTGCCTACGCGTGGCATCTTCCCCGCGCAAATCAATTACAACTTGATCAAAGTGCAAGACCTGCGCTACGGCGAAAATCCGCATCAACAAGCGACTTTCTACCGTGAAGGCAGCCCGCGGGCTGGCAGTTTGGTCATGGCTAAACAATTGCAAGGCAAAGAGCTGAGCTATAACAATATTGCCGATGCTGATGCTGCTTGGGAATGTGTCAAAAGCTTTGATTTGTCCACCGATGGCGCGGCCTGCGTTATCGTTAAACACGCTAACCCCTGCGGTGTGGCCGTGGGCGCAGATGCCCTGACCGCTTACAGCAAAGCCTTCCAAACCGACCCCACCAGCGCCTTTGGCGGCATCATTGCCTTCAATGCCAAAGTGGACAAAGCCGCAGCCGAGGCTGTGGTCAAGCAATTTGTCGAAGTGCTGATCGCGCCTGAATTCAGCGCCGAAGCCTTGGAAATTTTTAAACCCAAAAGCAATGTGCGCCTGCTGCAAATTGCCCTGCCTACGCCAGCCGATGGCGCCGCTTATGTCAACCGTGGCCGCAATAAATTCGACATCAAGCGCGTCAGCTCAGGCCTGTTGATGCAAACTGCGGACAACCACGAATTAACGGCTCAAGACCTCACGGTGGTCAGCGCCAAGCAGCCCACGCCAGCGCAAATTGCCGATTTGCTGTTCGCCTGGAAAGTGGCGCAGTATGTCAAATCCAACGCCATCGTGTTCTGCAAAGACGGCATGACCATGGGCGTGGGCGCAGGCCAGATGAGCCGCTTGGATTCGGCGCGCATTGCCAGCATCAAAGCGCAAGCGGCCAATCTCAGCTTGGCGGGCACAGCGGTGGCCTCGGATGCCTTCTTCCCCTTCCGCGACGGCCTAGATGTGGTGGTGGATGCGGGTGCGAGCTGCATCATCCAGCCCGGCGGCTCTATGCGTGATGATGAAGTCATCGCTGCCGCCAATGAGCGCGGCGTGGTTATGGTAACCACAGGCGTGCGCCACTTCCGCCATTAAACGGCCTGCCTATAATCACGCAAACCAAAAAGGCGGGCACCACCCGCCTTTTGTCTTGCAGCGTTTCACACTGATTTCTTTGGGGAGTTTTCCATGAGCCAGCCGCCTCTTATTATTTCTGCCTTAGATGCACAACGCCTGCGCAATATGCTCGACAGCGGTGCCCACGACCATATGCCTGGTGTGGATGCCTTGTCCGACGAAATCGATCGCGCCACGATAGTGGAGCCGCAGCAGGTGCCGCCTGATGTGGTGACCATGAACTCGACCGTGCGCTTTATCAATGACAGCACGGGGCAAGAATTTCAGCTCAAGCTGGTTTATCCCGAAGATGTCGCGACCCGCTTGGCGGGCGAGCCCACCAAACTGGCGCAAGACGAAGCCCCTGTGCAGGTGGTTTCAGTGCTGGCGCCCGTGGGCAGCGCCTTGCTGGGGCTGGCTGTAGGCCAAAGCATAGATTGGCAAATTCCAGGCGGTAAACGCCTGCAATTGCGCATCTTGCAAGTGCTGCGCCAGCCTGAAGCTGAAGGCAATTATTTACTCTAAAAACGCTTCAAAAAAATGAGCTGCCCAGGCAGATTTGACGGCTTAAAACCCATAAATGAGACATAAAAATGGCAAAAGCGGCAGTCTGCGTCATGGTGCTGGGCACTTCCAGCGGCGCTGGTAAAAGCTGGCTGGCTACGGCGCTGTGCCGTTATTACCGCCATTTGGGCTTAAAAGTTGCAGCGTTCAAAGCGCAGAACATGAGCAATAACGCGCGCGTGGTGCCCGCCGAAGGCGGTGCTTACGGCGAAATCGGCGCGGCGCAATACTTCCAAGCCCTGGCCGCAGGTGCCGCGCCCGATGTACGCATGAACCCGCTGCTGCTCAAGCCCGAAGCCGATACCCGCAGCCAAGTCATTTTGCTGGGGCGCGTCCACCCTCAACTGACCAACACTCCTTGGCGTGGGCGCAGCGCCTTGGTCTGGCCGCAAATCGCCGCAGCCTTGGATAGCCTGCGCGCCGAAAACGATGTGGTGGTGATCGAAGGCGCAGGCTCGCCCGCCGAAACCAATTTGGCTGCCAGCGATATCGTCAATATGCGCGTGGCCGAGTATGCGGGCGCTAACTGCATCTTGGTGGCCGATATCGACCGTGGCGGCGCTTTCGCCCATCTCTACGGCACTTGGGCATTGTTACCAGCAAGTCAGCGCCCACTGATTAAAGGCTTTGTGCTGAATAAATTCAGGGGCGATGCCAGTTTGCTAGCACCTGCACCTGAAGATTTACAACAACGCACGGGCGTGCCCAC
>CAZSPW010000014.1:0-23985 GCA_964608575.1 uncultured Burkholderiaceae bacterium
GCTCAGTTTTGAGCATGATGGGCAACTGGGTGACGATGGGGTATTTCACCTTGATCCACACATTGGCGCTATCACCTGCATACAAATCCAATTTAAAGCTGGCGACATTAGATGGGTAAGACCACTGGGCATTAGGAAATATGTCGCCAGCTTTTTGCACGGGCAAAAGCCGCTCATCAGCGCCCATTTGGTAGAGCTGAACTTCGTCTAGCAACGGTGTGGGGATTTCTAATATCCAAGTCGTTAAATCCGAACCACGCGTTGCTTGCCCTGTTTTACTGCCTGCAGGAATATGCAGGCGCAAGCGCAACCAAGCCGCGCCATCGCGCCCCAAAACAAAATTACGGTAGGGGTCAAGCTGGGCAAAGTCTTCTCGCTGCGCCACATCTACGACATCTAGCTTACCTGTTGGGTCTATCAAGACGCCCGCTTTAACGGCGGCCGGATCGATCGCTTTGCCCGTCAGCTCAGTCACGGGCCAATCCGTTTTTAAAGAGTAGCCTGGCGTTTGCGCCTGTGCAGGAGCCAGCCCTAGCCATAAGCCCATCAACGCCAGAAAAACCAACCCTATCGTTTGGATACGACGCAACACCGAAAAACGCGATAAATCCATCTTCATACTGCAACAAGGCTCATCGAATGCGACATCGCCTAGAAGTCGGCGAATGTTATCCGCCCATGCTAACGCAATCGACTAAACTTCTGCCTTTATTGATTTCATCGGAAACCCTAGGATATGAGCCTCAAATGCGGCATCGTGGGCCTGCCCAATGTGGGCAAATCCACCCTTTTTAACGCCCTGACCAAAGCTGGCATCGCAGCAGAAAACTACCCCTTCTGCACCATAGAACCCAATGTGGGCGTGGTGGAAGTGCCCGACCCTCGCTTAGGCCAATTGGCTGCCATCATCCATCCGGAGCGCATCGTTCCTGCCATCGTTGAATTTGTCGATATTGCTGGTCTTGTCGCAGGTGCCAGCCAAGGCGAAGGTTTGGGTAACCAATTTTTGGCGCATATTCGCGAAACCGATGCGATTGTGAATGTGGTGCGCTGTTTTGAAGATGCCAATGTCATCCATGTGGCCGGCAAAGTCGATCCGATTGCCGACATTGAAGTGATTCAAACCGAGCTGTGCTTGGCCGATATGGGTACAGTAGAAAAAGCGCAGCACCGCTATGGCAAAGCCGCGCGTTCGGGCAACGATAAAGAAGCCACCGCCATGGTAGCGCTCTTGGCCAAAGTGCAGCCGCATCTGGACGCGGGCAAGCCCGTGCGCAGTTTGGAACTGAGCGCCGAGGAGCAAGCCCTGCTCAAACCCCTGTGCCTGATCACGGCCAAGCCCGCTATGTTTGTGGGCAATGTGGCTGAAGATGGCTTTGAAAACAATCCTCTGCTGGATCGTCTAGCCGCTTACGCGGCCGAACAAAACGCGCCTGTAGTCGCCATTTGCGCCAAGATCGAAGCCGAAATGGCCGAAATGGAAGAAGAAGACAAGCAAATGTTTTTGGCTGAATTGGGTCAAACCGAGGCGGGCTTGGATCGCCTAATTCGCGCAGGTTTCAAGCTACTGGGCTTGCAAACCTATTTCACCGCAGGCGTGAAAGAAGTGCGCGCCTGGACCGTGCCCATAGGTGCCACCGCGCCGCAAGCCGCAGGCGTGATCCACACCGATTTTGAACGCGGTTTTATCCGCGCGCAAACCATTGCGTTTGATGATTTCATCCAATACAAGGGCGAAAACGGTGCCAAAGACGCAGGCAAAATGCGCGCCGAAGGCAAGGAATACATCGTCAAAGACGGCGATGTGCTGAATTTCCTGTTCAATGTCTAAACCATAAAAATCACAGCCATTTTGGCCTTTTAGGCCGTCAAATCTGCCTGAGCAGCTATTGTTTTTTTAAGTCTATGCATATTCATATTCTGGGCATTTGCGGCACTTTTATGGGCGGTGTGGCCGCGCTGGCACGCGAAGCGGGGCACACCGTCACAGGCTGCGATGCGGGTGTGTATCCGCCCATGAGCGAGCAGCTGCGTGCCTTGGGCATAGAGCTGATTGAAGGCTATGGCTGCGAGCAATTGGCGCTCAAGCCCGATATGTATGTGGTGGGCAATGTGGTCAGCCGCGCACGGCTGGCCGATGGCTCGCCCAAATTCCCGCTGATGGAGGCCATCCTCGACCTGGGCCTGCCCTACACCAGCGGCCCGCAATGGCTGGCTGAAAATGTCTTGCAGGGTCGCCATGTGCTGGCGGTGGCGGGCACCCACGGCAAAACCACTACCAGCACCATGCTGGCCTGGATTTTGGATCAGGCGGGTTTAGAGCCAGGCTTTTTAATCGGCGGCGTGCCGCTGAACTTTGGCGTATCTGCGCGTTTGGGCAAACAGGTGGCAGGGCATGAGCGCCCTTACTTCGTCATCGAAGCCGATGAATACGACACCGCTTTTTTCGACAAGCGCAGCAAATTTGTGCACTACCGCCCACGCACGGCTGTGCTGAACAATTTGGAATTTGATCACGCCGACATCTTTGACGATTTGGCCGCGATTGAGCGCCAGTTCAACCACCTGCTGCGCTGCGTGCCCAGCACGGGGCGCGTAGTGATCAATGGCTTTGAAGAGAGCTTGCAGCGCGTGGTGGGTGCAGGCTGCTGGAGCGAGCTGCGCAGCTTTGGCCCAGCCAACGCCGATTTGGTAGCCCTTGGCCCCGCGCACGACTTTGCCGTGCAAGCCCGTCATCTGGACATAGCTCCCTCGCCCCAAGTCACTTGGGGTTTGAGTGGCGTGTTCAACCAGCACAATGCCTTGGCAGCGATTGCTGCGGCTGAACATGTGGGCGTAGCCATACCAAACGCTTGCGCGGCTTTGTCCAGCTTCCAAAATGTCAAACGCCGCCTGGAGGTGTTTGCCACAGTTGCTTTGCATGGCGACACAGCGGCAGCGCCCGTGACTATTTATGATGATTTTGCGCACCACCCCACCGCTATTCGCTTAACGCTGGAAGGCTTGCGTGCCCGTTTGGGCGAGAACGCGCGCATCCTAGCGATTTTTGAGCCGCGCAGTAACACCATGAAACTAGGCACCATGAAGGCGCAACTGCCCTGGAGCCTAGAGCCTGCCGATTTGGCCTTTTGCCACAGCGGCGGCCTGGATTGGAGTGCGACAGAGGCGCTCGCGCCCATGGGCAGCAAAGCGCAAACCCACGGCGATATCGCCAGCTTGGTGCAGGCAGTGCAAGCGCAAACCAAGCCCGGCGATGTGCTGGTGTGCATGAGCAATGGCGGCTTTGGCGGCATCCACGCCAAGCTGCAAGCGGCTTTGAGTGCCACTTGATTTTTCAGCATATTTTTAGGGTTTTAAGCCGCCAATTCTGCCTGAGCAGCTCCCTTTTTTGATTGATCGTACACAAGAAAAGAGGGGCATAACTGCCCCTCCTGCTTGAACTAGCCGTGTTTTGGGCGCTTTACTTCTGCAGGGCGCGGCGCTGCTGCACGGCCTGCGCCAAGGTTTGCAAAATCGTCTCGCTGTCGTCCCAGCCCACGCAAGCGTCGGTAATGCTTTGGCCGTAAACCAGTTTGGCGGCATCGTCTTGGCCTGGGGTGAATTTCTGCGCGCCTTCGCACAAATGGCTTTCCACCATCACACCAAAAATCTGGCTTGAGCCGCCCGCAATTTGCGCGGCAATGTTTTGCGTCACTTCCAATTGTTTTTTGTGCTGTTTGCTGCTGTTGGCGTGGCTGCAGTCCACCATCAGGCTAGGCGTTTGCCCCGCTTTGCTCAGTTCTGCGCAAGCTGCCGCCACATGTTCGGCGTCGTAATTAGGGGTTTTGCCGCCACGCAAAATCACATGGCAGTCTTGGTTGCCCTTGGTTTGCACAATCGCCACTTGCCCATTTTTATGCACCGAGAGGAAGTGGTGCCCGCGTGCAGCCGAAGCCATGGCATCGAGCGCGATGCGAATATTGCCATCGGTGCCATTTTTAAAACCGATAGGTGCAGACAAACCACTAGCCAATTCGCGGTGAATTTGGCTCTCCGTCGTGCGCGCACCAATCGCGCCCCAGCTGATCAAATCACCAATGTATTGCGGTGAAATCACATCCAAAAATTCGCTGCCCGCAGGCAAGCCCATTTGGTTGATTTCCAGCAGCAACTGGCGCGCCATACGCAGACCTTCGTCTATGCGAAAGCTCCCATCCAGATACGGGTCGTTAATCAGCCCCTTCCAGCCCACGGTGGTGCGGGGTTTTTCAAAATACACGCGCATGATGATTTCCAGCTCGCCCGCGTATTGCGCGCGCGCAGCTTGCAGCTTGCGTGCATATTCCAGCGCCGCCTGTGGGCTGTGGATGGAGCAAGGCCCCATGATGACAAGCAAGCGATCGTCCTCGCCGCGCATGATGCGGCGAATGCTGCTGCGCGTATCCGCGACCAATGTTTCCACAGCGGTGCCACGAATAGGGAAAAAGCGAATCAAGTGTTCAGGAGGGGGCAGCATGGTAATACTCTCTATGCGTTCATCGTCGGTTTGGCCTGTGCGTTCGAACTGGCTGCGATAAGGGTGGCTCATGCTGATCGTCCTAAAAAAACAAAGTGGGAAAAGAAAACCATAAAAAAACCGCTGTGCACCTTGCGGCACCAGCGGTTGTTTTGAAAGCGTTTGCTCGGAATTTTTATCTAGGCATCACCCTCTCACACCGCAGGTGCTGAGAACCAAAAGTGATAAAAATAAAAACGCGCTGCATTCATGGCAAAAGATGGTATCACAGTTTGCTGCGCTGCAGCAGACGCGCCGCGTCGCGGGCAAAGTAAGTCAGCACGGCATCAGCGCCTGCGCGTTTAAAGCCCAGCAAGCTCTCCAGCATGACCGCGTCTTTATCCAGCCAGCCGTTTTGCGCAGCCGCCATCAGCATGGCGTATTCGCCTGACACTTGGTAAGCCAGCGTAGGCACGCCGAAGACATCTTTGACGCGGCGCACGATGTCCAGATAGGGCATACCGGGCTTGACCATGACCATGTCGGCACCCTCGGCAATGTCCAGCCCCACTTCGCGCAGGGCTTCGTCGCTGTTTGCCGGGTCCATTTGATAGACTTTTTTATCAGCCTTGCCCAAATTGCCAGCCGAGCCTACGGCATCGCGGAAAGGCCCATAAAAGCTGCTGGCGTATTTGGCGCTGTAGGCCACGATGCGCGTGAGCGTATGGCCTGCGCCTTCGAGCGCAGTGCGAATTGCGCCTATGCGCCCGTCCATCATGTCGCTGGGCGCGACTGCGTCCACGCCAGCGGCGGCGTGGCACAAAGCCTGTTTTACCAAAGCGGCCACGGTTTCCTCGTTCAAGATATAGCCGCTGGCATCCAACAAACCATCTTGCCCGTGACTGGTGTAGGGATCGAGCGCGACATCGCTCATGATGCCGATTTCGGGAAAGTGCTGTTTCACCGTGCGGATAAAGGTGGGCATCAAGCCCTCAGGGTTCCAAGCCTCGCGCCCGTCTTCGGTTTTCAAATCGGCACTGACGACAGGAAAAGGCGCAATATAGGGGATGCCCAGTTGCACACATTCTTCAATCACGGGCAAAAGCAAGTCGATGGACAGGCGTTCGACCCCAGGCATAGAGCTAACGGTTTCACGCCGGCCTTGACCTTCGAGCACAAACACGGGGTAAATCAAATCATGCGCTGTTAAAGCATTTTCACGCACCAGATTGCGGGTAAAAACATCGCGGCGCAAACGGCGCGGGCGAGTGGCAGGAAACTGCTGCGGCAATTGCATGATTTATCCTCTATCAAAATATGAGCTGCTCAGGCAGATTTGACGGCCTAAACGCTAGAAAACACGCTAAAAAATCATGGCGCAACTCAGGTCGCTTCAACGCTTCAAATAGGCTTAGGCTGTGCCAGCAAAGCCGCCTCACGCCAGGCGATATGGGCATCGGCGGCGCGCCCTTGGGTTTGCGCCAATTGCGCCAAATGCAAATGCGCACGACGCGCGATTTCAGTGTGCTGGCTTTTAAGCTGTGGCTGGCGCACCAATTGCTCTAGGGTGTGCTGCGCTTTGCCCCAGAGCTGGTGCTGCAAATAGGCCACGGCAGCCAGATACTGCAGGGGCAAATCGCGCGGTTGGCTTTGCTGGATTTTTTCAATGCGCGCGAGCCAGTCACGGTCGATTTGTTCGATACAAGCCTCGAATGCCAAAACCGTAGCCAATTGCAAATCGCTGGGCAAATTTGCATAGCGCGATAACAGCGGCGCCAAGCGTTCACGCACACGCGCATACTCACTTTGGCCTTCGGCCAATTGCAGCATGCGTTCGGCCGCACGGAAGGTGATCTCTGGCAATTCTTGCTCGGCTCTGGGCAATTGCTTCCAGGCTGTTTGCAGGGCGGCCAAATCGGGCGCTTTACCCAGGTAGTCACGCGCCAAGCTCAGACGCAAGGTTTGTGCCACAAAGGGCGAGAAAGCATTGTGCTTAATCAGCACGCGCGCAGTCTCTAGTGCCACCCGGCTATCGCCCGCCAATTGCGCAGCTTTGAGTTTGAGGCGCAAGGCATGAATACGGCGTTGTGCGCCTTGCGGCAGTTGCGCCAATTGCGCCGATGCCTCTTGGGTATCGCCATCATCGAGTGCCCAATGCGCAGCGCGTAGGCTTATCGCCTCAGCTGCTTCACCATTTTCTGCACCCCAGTTTTGTGCTTGGCGCCAATGTCGGCTGCGTGCTGCTGTGTCGCGCAATTGATGCGCACTTTCGGCCGCCAGCAGATGCGCCGCCATCATCTCTAAGGCACTGCTGACGGGGGTTTCAGCCTCGCGCTTGTGCGCATGATCTAAGGCGAGCGCGGCAGATTTAGCCGCACGGCTGTAGCGCCCCGCCCATAACTGCATATGGGCATCGAGCAATTGCTGATACATAGCCCGTTCATGGTATTGGCTGCGCCAAGTTTGCGCCCGGCTGGGCATGGACAAAAATGCCTGCAAAGTTCGCAAGGCAAAATACAGCAGCACAAAGAAAGCAAGCAGCAAGAACACCAGCAAATTAAAAGACAAGCTGATACGGTAAGGCGGCCAAAAGAGCACTGCGCTAGCGCGGCTGTCGCCCATCAATAATGCCAAACCTGTGGCGCAAGCGGCTAAAAATAAAAACCAGATGATGCGTTTCATCGCCCAGCCTGGCCTTTCTGTGCAGGCGCGAGCGTGCCACCAGCAGCAGTATCGGGCACGCTGGTGGCGTTTAAGGACAGCGCCGACAAGCGCTCATTGAGCAACGCAATCGCATGAATGCTGGTTTGTGCCTGCGGCGCTAGGCTGCTACCCGCACCCAGTTGTGCCCGCACCGCAGCCAGTTGTGCATCAACACGCTGGTAAGCCCTGCTGTGGCTTTGAAAATACCGAGGCAGACGGCCTTGCAATTGCGCCAAGGTTTGCTGCGCCTGAGGCAAGCGGCCAGAGAGCACGGCTGTGCGTGCCCCCAATACATAGAGCTTGAGCTGCTCACGCAAAAGCGTCGCCTCTTGGGCGTTTAACGCTGCGGGGTTGGCATTGTCCATGCGTTCGATTTGCACCAAGCTGCGTATTTCTTGCCACAAATAGGCCCCAGCCTGCTGCAGACTCGCTAGCCAGGCTGCTGGTTGGGCATCAGCGCTGGGTTGAGGGCTAGGCTTGTTGCCCTGAGTGTGATCAGGCACAGCTTGATGGGCTGCCACAGGCTCTACCCATAAAGGCAGGGTGTCCAAGTCCAGAACCAATTCATCTAACTGATCGACTGCGGCGTTGATATCGGGATAGTTGGCCGTTTTCAAACGCGCCAAATCCTCGGCAACTGCGGATTTGGCCGGCTTGAGCAGGACTGCAGCCTCACCCGCCTGCGCCAGTCGCGTTTGCGCTTGCGCCAAAGCATCCAATAAAGGTTGGGCATTGCGGGTGAATTGCGCCTGCTGCTGCGCCATGCGCAAACTCGCTTCTAAATCAGTGAGCAAATTGCTGTTTTGCGTACGCGTGGCTTGTTGCAGCAAGCCCTCTACTTGGCGATTGAGCGCATCCATCTCTTGCAAGCGCGCATCCAGTAAGGCCAATTTGGCTTGATTGCTTTCCGCGCGCTCGGCCATAGTTTGCGCCAGAGCTTTAGCCTCTTGCGCGATGTTGCGGCTTTGTACGCTGCCTTCTGCCAAGTGCTGCTGGATGCCTGAGAGTTTGCCCCACAACAGAACATTGGCCAACAAGCTCAAAGCAGTTAATCCCGCCAGCGCAAGCCATAACCAAGCACTGCGTTGGGCTTGGCTATCTAGGGCATGGGGCTGCGCGGCCGATGTGGGCACAGGGGGCGACAAGGCTGGGGCAGCCGTTACAGAGTGATCAGTGGCGCTCATATGGCAGTGCATTGTATAGAAGGGGCTGGCCGAAAAAACCCGCTGCGGCCAGCGCCTCTGAGAAAAGCTGCAACATATAGCTAGCTAAGCCTAGGGCTGCAGCTTTTGCCCTAAACTGTAGGCATGTCGCATTTACCTACCAGTTTTGAAATTCATGTGCATGGCGATGTGCCTTTGCGCACCGATATCACCGCCGCCCAAGTGGAGGAAGCCTTGCGCCCACTTTGGCAGTATGTGGGTGCGCGCTCACTCAAAGGTGCTGCAGCCAGTAATTTTGAAGAGGAGCCTGGTATCCGCTTTGACGCTCGCGGCCATATGCTGAGTATCTGCTGGACGCTGTCTGGCAATGATGATTTTCGCTTTGCACTCGATGAGATGTGCGTGGGTTTAAACGAGATTGCTGCCGCAGGTGCGGCTATTGAAGTGAGTTTTTACGACAGCGATTTTGACGAAGAAGACCACGCCAGCGAGGAAGAGGCGCGCGATGATTTCGTCATGCTGTTTGTCGGCCCCACACCTGCCGACATCATGCAGGTGCAGCGCAATATCTTGGTAGAGCATGTGACCGCCATCATGGAGCAGCACTTTGAAGCCGAAGAGCTAGGCGGTGTGGTCGGCGAGATCGACAAACTCTTTCACCAGCGCTTTGACCGCATGGTCAGCTCCCTGCAATTGGGCAAACCCCCACGCAGCGGCGCAGCCCCACGCACCAGCCACAAGCCGCGTAGGCCATCCCATTAAAATCACGCTAAAAATGTGAGCTGCTCAGGCAGCATCTACGGCGATTTTTGCCGATTTGATGCCGAAAAATAGCGGCTGTGGTCTGCCGTATAAAACAGCTTGTCGTGCTCGCGCGGAATCTCGGATTGCAAGCCTGAATTGCGCCGAGTGCGCGCCGCTTGGTATTTAAAGCCGGGGCCGGAAATGCGCTCGTCACACCACAGGCAGGCGTTCAGTTTGCCCGTTTTTTCGTTTTCTAAAGGGCAGCCTGCTTGCTGCAAGACTTGGCGCACAGCCCGATTGCTACTGGGCACTTGCGGCGGACAAGATTGGAATTTTTCTTGCACCAACAATTGATACGCGCCCCTAGCCCGTGCCAGCACATCTAAACCTTCGCTTTTACCACCGCCATAAGTTTGCAAACACACTCCCATGCAGTTTTGCGCCGTGTGCATGGCGTTGTAAGCCCAGCTCTCGGCGCAAGCTGGGCTCAAGCCCGTGCTTTCTTCAATACAAGCCTTGACCTTGCCCAAATTGGCATTTTGCCCATAGCCGCGCTTGGCGCACAGCCGCGCCGGCGCGGTTAAATCCGGCAGACCGATATACACCGCCAAGTCTTGCAGGCTGGAACATGCGCCGCAGTGGTATTGGTGCGTAATCGTCCAGCCTGCAGCCTGCGCTGCCTGGGCGCTAACAAAGGTTTGCAGGCGATAGCTGCGCTGCTGACCAGGCTCAAAGCGCACGGCACACACCTCTTGCGCCGCCGCGCCGCCATTGCGGATTTGTGCATACCACGCCGCCACAGGCTTTTGGCCGTAATACACGCGCTGGCCGTTAGCATCGATGCGGTAACCCTCTTGCGTTTGCGCATAGCCTTCTGGGTTGTCGATAAGCTTGTCATGGATGCGCGCTTGCCGCAGTTTCGGCAAGGCCAAATCTACCCCTTGGTATTGCGGCAAGTAGGGGTTAGGCAGCATGAAGTTCTCACCTCGGCCCTCATCTCCTTTGAGCTGCAAAGCTTGGTTAATTTGCGCCTGGTTGACCAGCTGGGTTTGATACAGGCTAGCCACCAAAGCCCGGGTTTGCTCTGCATCCAGCTGTGCCCCTGATAGCGGATTTTGGTAATGAATCGCTGCCGCAGCAATATCCACCTGCCCCAGACGCAAGGGCGCATGTGCAGGCTGTGCGTGCAAATTGCTAACCCATAGGCAAAAAGCCGCCACCGCTAGGAAACTCTTGATTTTGATAAGCATGTGCGGATTCTAGTAGCGTGGCAACTGCCTGAATCACGGCGATTCTAGGAGCCAAGAAAACAGGCTAGCATGCACGAAATAGGCTAAATTTCACTTTTAAAAAGTGAGCTGCCCAGGCAGTATTTACGGGTTAAAGTCCTTAAAAAACCCTAAAAATTCAACCTCAAGTAATCGCCGTATCCACCTGCCTATGCGGCTTACTCAAATACTCTGCCGTTTGCATTTCGTTCAGACGGCTAGCGGTGCGTTTGAACTCACCCGACAGCGGCCCCTCGGTGTATAGCTGCTCAGGCGGCACGGCGGCCGAGCAAATCAACTTCACACTACGGTCGTACAGCACATCAATCAGCCAGGTAAAACGCCGCGCCTCGGAAGCATGACGCACAAACATCTGCGGCACGCCAGACAAGAGCACCGTATGGAATTGCGTCGCCAGCTCCAGATAATCGTTCTGGCTGCGCGGCCCGCCGCAAAGGGTGGCGAAGTCAAACCACACCACGCCGCCGGCTTTGCGCAGGGCTTGGATTTCGCGCGCTTCAATTTTGAGCACAGGGCTTTCATCAGCACCGCTGGCCAAATCGCTAAAAGCTTGGTGCATGGCCGCGCTTGCTGCCTCATTCGCGGGGCAGTGATACAGCTGCACTTTTTCCAGCGTGCGCTGGCGATAGTCGGTGCCGTTATCCACATTGATCACCGCCATGCGCGTATTGAGCAAATCAATCGCAGGCAAGATGCGATCGCGGTGCATACCACCTGGATAAATCTCTTTAGGCTGAAAATTGCTCGTCATCACCAGCCCCACGCCGTTGGCAAACAGGGCTTCCAAGAGGCGATACAACACCATGGCATCAGCAATGTCGTTCACATGGAATTCGTCAAAACAAATCAGCTTGAACTTTTTGGCTATGCGCGCACCCAACACCGTCAGCGGGTTTTCTATGCCTTGCAAATCGGCCAATTCGCGATGCACTTCGCGCATAAATTCATGAAAATGCAGGCGCGTTTTGCGCTTCAGGGGCACGGCGTTGTAAAAGCAATCCATCAAAAAACTTTTACCGCGCCCCACCCCGCCATACATATACACGCCCTTAGGAATATCGGGGTGAAACAGCATTTTCTTCAGTTTATTGCTGCGCTTGGCTTTATAAACCGACCACTCAGCGGCACAGCGCTCTAGCTCATGCACGGCCGCCAATTGCGCGGGGTCACTGGTGTAGCCGCGCTTTTGCAGCTCAATTTGGTAGGCATCAAATACAGGAGTAGTCATGGAGGCGTATTGTAAAAAGGCTTTGACCACACAATGACCTTGCACAGGCTCATGCCATGCCTGAAGCAGCCAGACGCTGGCTTATCTGCGCTGCTGTATCAACGCCAAAGAAAAAGCCTGCTGAATCAGCAGGCTTTTGAGGATTTACTGGGGTGGCTGATGGGGCTCGAACCCACGACAACAGGAATCACAATCCTGGACTCTACCAACTGAGCTACAGCCACCGTAATAGCCGCAAATTATAGCGCGGTTTGACGCTTATTTTTGTGCGACCACTTCGCGTGGGCGGCCTTGCTCGTCTATTGCGACAAAAGTTAGCGTCGCCTCAGTCACTTTTTTAAAGTCTCCTTGGCTTAAAAAAGGCTCCGCTAATACTTCTACCGCAATGGTGATGGATGTACGCCCAACACGCTCAATTTTGGCGAAGAAGCTGAGAATATCGCCCACGCCTACGGGTTGCTTAAAGACAAACTCTTTCACCGCGACAGTCGCCACGCGTCCCATCGCAGCTTTGGCCGCCAGGACAGAGGCCGCTTGATCCACATGCGCCATGACCCAGCCACCAAAAATATCGCCATTGGCGTTGCAGTCTGATGGCATGGGAATGACTTTAAGCACTAGCTGCATATCGCTGTGGTGCAAAATTTGGGCGCTATTGTTCATGATGAAGTACCTTGGTTACTGCTGGACACCAAAAGTGTCGTGATATTTATAAGCGCATGGTACAGGACAAATAAGTCACTGTATTGAGCACTCATCGCTGCAATCGGTATCACTGCGTTTTAAAGCTCGGTAGTGATATCGTAGTTTTGGCTATCAGCGAACAGGGCGCGCAGCAATTGATTATTCAAGCCATGCCCAGAACGAAAGGCCTGATACTCTCCCAAAATGGGGTGCCCTGCAACATATAAATCGCCTATAGCATCTAGCAATTTGTGTTTGGCAAACTCATCGGGATAGCGCAAATCACCGCCATTTAAAACGCTGTAATCGCCCATCACAATCGCGTTATCCAACCCCCCTCCCAAAGCCAGACCAGTGGCTCGCATACTTTCCACATCACGGGTGAAGCAAAAGGTACGCGCCCGCGCTACTTCGCTAGGGTAATCGCCTTGTTCGATGCAGTATTCCGCACTTTGACCTGTGGCTTGCACCACAGGATGATCAAAAGCGATATCAAAACGCAGTTTAAAACCGTGGGCATAAGGCATCAGCTTGGCCCACTTAAGGCTCTTGCCCTCGCCTTCACGCACCTCAACAGGGCGCAGCACACGAATATATTTGCGCAGGGCATTTTGTTTTTGTACGCCCGCGGATTCCAGCAAGAAAACAAATGCAGAGGCTGATCCGTCCAAGATAGGTAGTTCAGATGCATTGATTTCGACTAACAAATTATCGATACCCAAGCCATAACAAGCCGACATCAAGTGTTCAACAGTTTGTACGGTTGCCCCATTTTTTTCTAGGGTAGAGGCTAAACGCGTATCGCCAACGCTTTGCGCTTGCGCAGGAATATCAACAGGCGGCTGTAAGTCAACACGGCGATACACAATGCCAGTGTTGACAGGTGCGGGCTTGAGGCTAAGGTCTACGCGCTTACCGCTGTGCAAACCCACACCAACGACAGAGATGGAATTAGCTAGGGTTTGCTGCTGAGGCATAGGCGCTTAAAAATAGCTCAGAAACGAGAAGGCACTGCCAGCACATCAAGGCTATGGCAGCGATTTAGTCGGCTTGCTTACGGATATAAGCTGGGATTTCTTCGTAGGACTTGCCGCCTAGTTGCAAGGCTTCGATTTTGCTACCAGCTGAAGCTACGCCACCGCCGAAATTGCTAGTGAGGCCTGAAGTCATGCCACCGCTAGAGATCCCGCCTAAAGTTTCCAAGGTACCGCGCGGCTTGTTGCGAATAATGGCGGGGGTTTCCAATTCAGGGCTGTAATCGCTGGGTGAGCCTTGGGTAGGCAAAGACGCAGGCGTCAGTACGGGAGGATCGAAACGCCCACCAGTGCCCGTTTGCTGCAAACTTGCGTTATTCACCACGACGATAGGCTGTACTGCAGCCTGGGCATTTTCGTCGTAAAGGCCGGTGGCCATCACGGTAACGGACAATTTGTCACCTAGGCTATCGTCGTACACTGTGCCGTATTTGATGACCGTATTAGGGTCATCAGAAGCGACGCCTTTGAGGATATTCATGACTTTGCTGGTTTCAGAAAGCTTAAGCGTTTTCTTAGCAGCAGAGATTACTACCAAAAGACCCTTAGCTTGCTTCAAGTCCACCCCTTCTAGCAGAGGGCAAGCAATAGCGTCTTGGGCAGCACGCTCAGCACGGCCTTCACCCTCTGCAGAGGCGATACCCATCAAGGCCTTACCTGGGGTACTCATAACCGTGCGAACATCGGCGAAGTCCACATTCATCATGCCTTTGACATTGATAATGTCAGAAATCCCGCGCACCGCGTTTTTCAAAATATCATCGGCATAACCGAAGGCTTCTTCCATGGTGACATCGTCGCCATAAACCTCCAAAAGCTTATCGTTCAGAACGACAATCAGCGCATCGACATTCGCCTGCAGCTCTTGCAAACCTTTGTCCGCATGCAGCATGCGCTGACTGCCTTCAAAATCAAAAGGCTTAGTCACAACAGCCACTGTTAGCACACCCATTTCGCGAGCGATGCGCGCTACAACAGGAGCGCCACCCGTACCAGTACCGCCCCCCATACCTGCGGTAATAAACACCAAATTGGCGCCCGCAAGAACTTCGCGAATACGGTCTTCTGCCTCTTCCGTAAGCTGACGACCAACATCTGGCTTGCTACCTGCTCCTTGACCCGTATGCCCCAACTGCACCACGGTAGAGCTTTCCGCTTTTGCAAGATCTTGCGAGTCGGTATTGGCAAAAACAAACTCAATTCCTTGCACATCCGAGCGGATCATGTGCGCCACAGCGTTACCGCCGCCGCCGCCCACGCCTATCACTTTAATGACAGTGCCAGCATCAAATACGCTTGTTGCGTCGTCTTGAATCATATCGATAGCCATCCCCATCTCCTTGCAAAAAATCAGAAGTTTCCAATTAAGAATTCGCGCACTCGCGCCAGCCATGCCCCAACACCCGAATTTTGTCGCCCTACCCTAGCACCACGCGCGCGCCCTTGGCGCACGGTTTCCAAAAAACCCATGGCAGTAGCCATTTCTGGTTTGACAACAAAATCTTGCAAGTGCCCTTTATAAATTGGGGCTCCGGTCCGCACGGGTTTAAGAAAAATATCTTCAGCCAGCTCAACCATGCCGGGCATAGCAGCAGCTCCACCCGTAAGGACAAAACCTGAAGACAAGACCTCTTCCAAACCAGAACTACGGACAACCTGTAGCACCAGCGTGAAAATCTCTTCCACCCGCGGCTCAATCACGCCAGATAAGACTTGCTTGCTAACGAATCGCGGAGCACGATCCCCCAAACCAGCTACTTCCACCTGCTCATCAGGGCTAGCTAAAAGCTGTTTGGCGCAGCCATGCTGAATTTTAATTTCTTCGGCGTCTTTAGTCGGCGTATGCAGCGCCATCGCAATATCGCTGGTAATCAAGTCGCCAGCAATTGGAATGACTGCAGTGTGACGAATCGCGCCCCCAGCATAAATCGCCACATCGGTCGTGCCCGCACCGATATCGACCACAACTACACCCAAATCTTTTTCATCTTCCGTTAAAACGGATGCACTTGAAGCGTGCGCGTTAATGAGTAAATCTTCTAGCTCCAAGCCACAACGGCGCACACACTTAATAATGTTGTCAGCAGCACCCGCTGCTGCAGTGACGATGTGCACACGCGCGTCTAAACGCAGGCCACTCATGCCTACCGGCTCGCTAACTGCCTGCCCATCTAACTCAAACTCCTGCGCTTCCACCAAGAGTAACCGTTGTTCGCTTGCCATATTGATGGCCTGCGCGGCCTCAATGACTTTTTGCACATCCGCCTGCGTGACTTCATGCCCACGAATTTTGACCATGCCAGGTGAGGTAATGCCACGAATATGATTACCCGTAATACCTGCGTACACGCGATGAATACTGCACTCGGCCATGCTGGCCGCTTCTTGCAAAGCTTGCTGAATACTATGCACCGCCGCATTAATGTCGACCACGGCACCGCGTTTGAGGCCACGACTGTCGTGCGTTCCCACCCCCACCACGCGCAACTGCGCTTGAGGGTTAAGCTCAGCCACGACAACCTTCATTTTGAAGGTGCCAATGTCTAAACCAACGACGAAATCTTTATTCTCTTTTGCCATGACTATATTTGACTCTGTTGCGTCAATGCCGCCGTGCGCAAACGCAGGCTAAATCCATTTTGATAACGCAAGTCCGCCGATGCTATCATTAGTAGAGCTTCTCGGGCAGGTTTATCAGGGTAAATTTGCACTAATCCCATAAAAAACCGTTGTAAACGCGTCTGTAGATCACGATCGCTACCACGCCCGAGCTCTAAACGGGCCCCGCCGTCGAGTGTCACACTCCACGCCCCCCCTCGGCTCAGGCCGATCTCACGAATTTTCATATTTTGTTGTATCGCCTCACGCTCCAAGGCAACATACATATTCATCATGCGCTGAGATTGTTCTTCTTGGCCTTTAAAGACAGGAAGATCATCAGGAATATCTGTGGCATTAGCCTCGAACACCTCTCCGAAGCCGTTAACGAAAGTGGTTGTATCCTCACCCTGCCACCAAGCCGCAGGAACTTGTTCTTCAATTTGCACGCGCAAAGTATCGGGGAACTGTCTATGCAAAAGCGCGCGCCTGACCCACGGGGTTTGCTCAAAACGCCGCTGTACAGCATGCAAATTAATAGTCCAGAAATTACCATTTAAGCTACCTAAAGTTTGGTTCTTTAAGGCTTGCAGACTCACTCTGGATACATCGCCCCCAACCGTCACACGACGCCAATCAAAAAGGGGCCTATGAACTAACCATATGGCAGCCCAAAGAAGGCAACAAATCAGTAGCGCGTAAACCAGCACCCGCCAAAAAGCGGATGCCGTCAAACATGACTCCCAAAGTGTTAGGCGTGGCTCATCCATATTGCTATCTGTGTGTTACTTGCATATCTAACTGGTTTTAACGCGCAAAGTCTGCTCCAATAACAGCACGCAAAGCTGCGGATAATCAATACCTGCAGCGCGTGCCGACATCGGCACTAATGAATGACTCGTCATACCGGGTGCAGTATTAATTTCCAGTAAATAAGGCTGCTGCGTAGCCGCATCAATCATCACATCTACGCGCCCCCAACCTGCGCATCCTAGACTGCGATAGGCCTGCAATACCAAGGCAGCAATCAATGATTCTTGCTCCGCAGGCAAGCCCGAAGGTACCAAATACTGCGTGTCATTTTTGTAATATTTATTTTCAAAATCGTAGTTTCCCTCAGGCGCTACGATTTGAATCACAGGCAAGGCACGCGCTGCTGCCCCGGTGCCCAAAACTGGACAAGTCAGCTCAGGTCCAACGATCAACTGTTCGCACAATACATGCGGATCGTGCTGTGCGGCAGCAGCATAAGCGGCAGCACATTCCTCCTGACTATGCACTTTGACCACGCCTATGCTGGAGCCTTCGCGCGCGGGTTTAACCACCATATCGCCCAAAAGCGCGAACGCCGCTTCAGCATCGGCCGCGCTATACACCTCGCGCCAGGCAGGGGTGCGTAGTCCCTCGGCTTGCCAAATGCGTTTGGTCATGGTTTTGTCCATGCTGACACTGGAGGCCAACACACCTGAACCCGTGTAAGGCAGGCCTAAATATTCCAGCACGCCTTGCATGACGCCATCTTCACCACCGCGACCATGCAAAGCCACAAAGCAGCGATCAAAGCCCAATTCTTTGAGTTGCAACACATTTTGTTCAGATGGGTCAAAAGCATGTGCATCCACACCTACACTTTGCAAGGCTTGCAATACACCTTGACCTGACATCAAGGACACCTCGCGCTCGCCTGAGCTACCCCCCATCAAAACAGCCACTTTACCTAATGCTGCCGCGCCACTCATACTGCTACCTCTTGCGTTAAATTTTTCACTTGGGCGGGCACTGCACCTATGCTGCCAGCACCCATGCACATCACCACATCACCATCGACGATGCTATCGAGAATCGCTTGCGGCATTTCGCCAATTTCAGGCACAAAGCGCGGCTCCACTTTTTCAGCCAAACGCACCGAACGCGCCAAGGCACGCCCATCTGCACCCACAATCGGTGCCTCACCGGCGCTATAAACCTCTGCCAACACCAACGCATCGACCGTCCCGAGCACCCGTACAAAATCTTCAAAACAATCACGGGTGCGGGTGTAGCGATGCGGCTGAAACGCTAGCAGCAAACGCCGCCCTGGATAAGCCCCGCGCGCTGCAGCTATCGTGGCTTGCATTTCCACGGGGTGGTGACCATAGTCATCAATCAAATCGAAATGCTTGCCTTGGTATTGCAACTGGCCATAGTGTTGAAAGCGTCTGCCCACACCTTTAAATTCAGCTAAAGCTTTTTGAATAGCGGTATCGGGCACACCCAGCTCACAAGCCACGCAAATCGCAGCTAGGGCATTACACACATTGTGCAAGCCTGCAGCGTTGAGTACGACGGCCAAATCAGGCAGGTCATAAGCGGCTTGGCGTTGCACCGTAAAACGCATTTGCCCATGATCAGCCACCACATCCACAGCCCGCACCTTAGCCAACTCACTCAAACCATAAGTGGTAACAGGGCGGCTGACGCTATCGACAATGCTTTGCACGCCTGGGTCATCAATGCATAGAATAGCTGCGCCATAAAAGGGCATGCGATGCAAAAAATCAATAAACGCCGTTTTCAAACGGCCCAGATTTTGCCCATAGGTTTCCATGTGATCAGCATCAATATTGGTGATCACCGCCAGCACGGGAAGCAGATTCAAAAAAGATGCATCCGACTCATCGGCCTCCACCACGATGTATTCGCCCTGGCCTAATCGCGCATTGACACCCGCGCTATTGAGGCGTCCACCAATCACAAAGGTTGGGTCCAAATCAGCCGCTGCCAAAACGCTAGCCACAAGCGAAGTGGTGGTGGTTTTGCCGTGTGTGCCCGCAATGGCAATACCTTTGCGCATACGCATCAACTCAGCCAACATCAATGCGCGCGAAATAACGGGTATGCCCAGCGCTTTAGCGGCTAACCATTCTGGGTTGTCCGCAGCAATGGCGGTAGATACCACTAAGCAATCGACCCCCTGCACATGCGCCGCGTCATGCCCAATAAAGGTTTGCACACCTAAGCCCGCTAAGCGTTGCACCGTCGCACTATTGCTGTTGTCTGAACCGCTAATGCAATATCCCTCATGGTGCAGCACTTCAGCAATGCCATTCATACCACTACCACCTATACCCACAAAGTGGATTTTTTCTATCGCGTGTTTCATACCAATAAAGCCTCACATTGGGCGGCAATGGCTTGCGCTGCCCCTAATTTCTCTTGTGCCTTGGCGCGCTCAGCCATCTGCTGTAGCTGCGCGCGCGTCAACGCTTGAATTTGTGCTGCCAAATCTTGCGGATTCAATGCTGTTTGCGGGCAGAGCCAAGCAGCACCTGCGTCGCTTAAATAACGGGCATTGGCAGTTTGGTGATCATCAACTGCAAAGGGGAAAGGCACGAAAATCGCAGCCACACCCACTGCAGCAATTTCACAAACGGTGCTGGCGCCGGCACGACAAATCAACAAGTCGGCTTTGGCCATTTCGCCAGCCACATCGTCGATAAAAGGCAGCAGGGTCGCAGTGACCCCAGCTTGCGCATAGTTACTTTGCAGGCCAGCAATTTGCTTTTCTCCGCTTTGATGAATCACAATAGGGCGCTGTTCAGGAGCAAGCAAAGCCAAAGCTTGGGGCAGCACTGTATTGAGGGCCTGAGCACCTAAACTTCCCCCCATGACCAAAACCCTCAGCGGCCCTGTGCGCTGCATATAACGCAGATTGGGCTGAACCTGCTGCGTGAAAGCCTCGCGTAGCGGGTTTCCGACCCAAATCCCCTGTGTGAATACTTGTGGAAAAGCCGTAAAAATACGCCGTGCACCATACGCCAATACCCGGTTACTCAAGCCCGCAATAGCGTTTTGTTCATGCAAAAAAATCGGTATCCCGCAAAGCCTTGCCGCCACGCCCGCAGGAAAACTGATATAGCCGCCCATGCCTACTACTACAGCAGGCTGCACACGCCGCATAATGGCCAAGCTTTGGCGCAAGGCACGCAGCAACTGCACAGGCAGGCGCAACAGACGCAGCAATCCTTTGCCGCGCACACCAGAAAACTCCACTGCAGCAAAAGGCAAATGGTGTTGCTGCGCGACGCGCGCCTCCATGCTATTTGGCGCCCCCACCCAATGCACCTGCCAGCCTTGCGCCAACAACTGCTGCGCTACAGCCAAGCCTGGAAAGATGTGCCCGCCCGTGCCACCAGCCATGATCAAGGCAGTTTTTTTAATTTGCGACTGGTGACTCATCGCGGTACTCCATTCATCAAGCTGCGATTTTCATAATCCACCCGCAGCACCACGACCAAAGACAACACCGTCATCAAAATGGCCGAACCCCCATAACTCATCAAAGGCAAAGTCAAACCTTTCGTGGGCAAAGCCCCAAGGTTCACACCCATATTGATCATGACCTGAAAGGCTAGCCACAAGCCTACGCCTTGCGCCACCAGGCCCGAAAAATAATTTTCCAACTCAATAGCTTGGCGGCCAATCAAAATCACCCGTTTAATTAACCAGAAAAACAGTGCCATCAAGGTCAACACGCCGACTAAGCCCAACTCCTCTGCCAGGATAGCCATGATGAAATCAGTATGTGCCTCTGGCAACCAGTGGAGTTTTTCCACACTGCCACCTAAGCCGACCCCCGTCCAGCCACCTCGCCCAATAGCAATCAAAGACTGTGTCAGCTGATAACCTTTGCCCAAGGCGTATTTCATATTCCAAGGATCTAAGTAAGCGAATACGCGTTCACGCCGCCACTCACTTGCAAACACAATTGCAGCAAACGCCAAGCCCAAAATACCCACGATGAGGGCAAAAACTTTCCAGTTAATACCGCCCAACAACAACAAACACATGGCAATCACCGCAATCACCATGAAGGCGCCCATATCGGGCTCGAGCATCAACAAAACGCCCACTACCAAAACAGCCACAGCTATCGGCCAGACGGCACGCCAGAAATTTTGCTTGACTAGTTCGTCATTTTTTTCAATGTAACCGGCTATAAAAAAAATGATAGCGAGCTTGGCAAATTCAGAAGGCTGAAAATTCATAAAGCCTAAGGGCAACCAGCGCCTGGCGCCCTTAACGCCTTTGCCGACCAAGAGTACGGCGATCAGCAAAACTATCGCAAATAAAAAAATTTGCCACGACCATTTTTGCCAAAACGACATGGGCACTTGAATCAAAAACCAACCGCACACCAAAGATAAGCCTACTGAAAAAATATGCCGCGCAATAAAGTGTGTTGGCGAGTAATTAGCAAACTGCGGGCTAGTCGGCAAAGCGAGAGTGGTGGAGTACACCATGATGCACCCCCACAATAACAACGCTACGGTGACCCAAACGAGGTGCTGATCCCACCCCAAGTCTCGTACCCGTCGCGCAGGTATAGAGCTGTAAGCATTTTTACCCAAACGCACCGAGACATGCCCATGCGCTTTTTTCTCGCGCTGACTCTGCCGCCAGTCGCGCCAGCGGCCTAGCCATGAAGCAGGTGCATGCCCCCCATTCATAGACTTGCTCCTTGGAATGTAGGCAAGGTTTGTGCGGCCTGTACAAAGTCAGCAGCGCGATGCGCATAGCTCTGATACATATCTAGGCTGGCACAAGCTGGCGATAGTAAAACCGCATCGCCCGTTTGTGCCTGAGCTGCGCACCAAGCTACAGCCTGCGCCATATCGTTGCAATTTTGTACAGCAATGCCTACAGGCAAGACCGCAGCAATAGCAGCCGCATCTTTACCAATCAAAGCCACCGCACGGGCGTAACTGGCCAAAGGTTGAGATAGGGGCGAGAAATCCTGCCCTTTACCATCCCCGCCCAGAATCATGACTAGTTTGCTCCCTGCTGCTAAATCTGCCCCCAAGCTGGTAATCGCCGCGACGGTCGCACCCACATTGGTGCCTTTGCTGTCATCGATATAGGCCACACCTGCAGCGCTGCCTATGCTTTGCACACGATGAGGCTCCCCTCGATAGGCTGCCAGCGCATGTAACGAGGCACCTAAAGGGGCATCAACAGCTACGCTTAAGGCCAAAGCGGCTAAAGCGTTACTGATGTTATGACGACCACGGATATGCAGCGACTCAACCGGCATTAAGCGACGCAAACTCAGTTCTGGATCTTGATTTTTTTTCGGTGGGGTATCGCCCAAAGCAGAAATGCATTGCACTAACCAAGGCATATCCGCTGCCATTTGCAAACCAAAATCTAAATGGCTTTGTGGTTCATTCAAACCAAAACTTATTCGACGCTTATTACGAATGTGGGTTACAAAAGGCACATCGCCTTCATCGCGATTGATGATGGCTATGGTTTTTCCTGTAGGTGAACCAAAAATTTTGCATTTATCGGCAATATATTCGGCCATGTCTGCATGCCAGTCGAGGTGGTCTTCGGTGATATTGAGTACGACCGCCGTATCGGGCTCAAAAGTCAATGCATCATGGAGCTGAAAGCTAGACAGCTCCAACACCCAAGCATCGGGCAAACACTGACCCGACTCACACAAACGCAAACGATCTAATAAGCAAGGGCCGATATTGCCTGCAAGCTCTACACGCCAACCTGCCGCCTCCAGTAATTTACTAGTCAAACTGGTCACTGTGGTTTTGCCATTGGTACCGGTAATGGCTAGCACTCTGGGGCGATAGGCGTAGAGCACATCCAGCTCACGCAGGGCGCGCGCAAATAATTCCAACTCGCCCACAACTGTGATGCCGCGCGCTTGCGCGGCAGCGCGAATTGCTGCGGTATTACCAGATAAACCTTCATGCGGACTCAAACCTGGGCTTGTGGCGACCAAACCAATGTCTTCGCCAATCAATTGCGCCGAGCAATCACCGCCGATGAATTCAGCATTAGGTAACTCATCGCGCAATTGTGCCAATTGTGGTGGCGCAAGACGCGTATCAGCGACCCGCACACGCCAGCCTAAACGATCAAGCCAGCGTGCCATAGCCAAGCCACTAGCGCCCAAGCCCAATACCAAAGCTGTAGGTTGTATCGCAGTAGACGAGGCTGTTTTCACATTCATAAACTATAGCTGCTCAGGCAGATTTGACGCGGAAAAATAAGAAAAACAATATGAAAATTAACGCAACTTCAGCGTAGATAAACCGACTAGACAAAGTAGCATCGTGATGATCCAAAAACGAATCACCACCTGCGTTTCTGCCCAACCTGATTTTTCAAAATGATGGTGCAAAGGTGCCATTTTGAAAATGCGGCGGCCTTCGCCATAGCGTTTTTTGCTGTACTTGAAATAGCTCACTTGCAGCATGACGGAGAGCACTTCCACCACAAAAATCCCGCCCATGATGGCCAGCACAATCTCTTGCCGCACGATAACGGCAATCGTCCCTAAGGCACCGCCTAAAGCCAAGGCACCGACATCGCCCATAAAAATTTGGGCAGGATGAGCGTTGAACCACAAAAAGGCCAAACATGCACCCGCCATGGCTCCGCAAAACACCAGTAATTCACCCGCCCCAGGGATATGCGGGATCAGCAAATACGGGGCATAAATCGCGCTGCCCGTGACATAAGCAAATACACCCAGAGCCGAGCCCACCATGACAACAGGCATGGCCGCCAAACCATCTAAACCATCGGTGAAGTTCACTGCATTGCTGGCGCCCACAATCACAATAAAGCTCAGCACCACAAAGCCAAAAACCCCAAGCGGATAGCTCACTTGCTTAAAAAACGGCACTAATAATCCGGCTTTGGGTGGCAAGCTGACATCAAAGCCTGATCGCACCCATGTAGAAAATAACTCCCACACACGCGCATTGCTGTTTTCCGCAATGGCAAAAGCCAGATATAGAGCAGCCAATAAACCAATAAGCGATTGCCAGAAAAACTTATCGCGCGAACGCATCCCCTCGGGGTCTTTATTGACAACTTTTTTCCAATCGTCCATCCAGCCCACAGCACCAAAGCCAAAAGTCACCAACATGACGACCCAGACAAAACGATTGCTCCAGTCAAACCATAACAGGGTTGAAAAGCCAATCGCGAACAGAATCAGCACCCCGCCCATCGTAGGCGTTCCATTTTTCTTCAAATGGCTTTGCATGGCATAACCACG
>CAZSPW010000015.1:0-23340 GCA_964608575.1 uncultured Burkholderiaceae bacterium
CCAAAGTCTTTGCGCGCTGGGCGATCTTTAAAGCTGCGCGGTTTGTCGCCTTGGCTTTCTCCGCGTGGGTTTTCACTGCGAGGGCGCGGTGGCGTTTTAGGCGCTAGGCCTGCGGCTTGTTTGCGCCCAGCTGGGCGCACGGCTTTGCGGCCTGGGTCTTTGGGGGCTGGCGCGGTGTTGGCTTTAACGCCTAGGGTGGCGCGGCCAGGTTTGGATGTGTCGTTCATATAGTGTGCCCTTTGCTAAGGGAAATGGGTGGGATGCGCGCTGCTGCCTATGGAGGGCAGACTAAAGCGGCTTTTAGCCCTGTGTTTAACGGATATCCCAATAAGCGGCAGCTTGTGCGATATGGCTGGGGTTGGCTGATGTCAGCAGGCTGAGATGGCCTTGCTGCGCCTCTTGCCTTTCTTGCAATAGACCTGCTTGGTTCAGCAAGTATTCGGTGTGTTTGGCTACGGCCGCACCTGTTTCCAGCAATTGCACACCAGCGGGGAGCTGCGCGGCAAAAGCATGGGCGACCAAGGGGTAGTGGGTGCAGCCCAGCACCAAGGTGTCCATTTGCCCTGTTTGTGTACCAAAGCTGCCCATCTGCGTCAGATTGTCGGCGATAAGTTGCTGCACTTGCGCTAAATCCCCTGTTTCGGGCAAAAACTCTATGGCTTTGGCCAAACCTGGGCAGGCCTGGCAGACAAAATCCACGCCCGCGCCGTGGCTGGCAATCAGACGGGCGAGTTTCTCGCTTTCTATGGTGCCACGGGTGGCAACGACTCCAACGCGGCGGGTGCGGCTGCAGGCTGCAGCGGGTTTGATGGCAGGCTCTATGCCCACCAGGGGCAAATGGGGGTAGTGCGCGCGCAGGGTGCGCACGGCCGCGGCGGTGGCGGTATTGCAGGCTACTACCAAGGCTTTGATGTGATGCTGCTGTAGTAAATTGGCGGCTATGGTCAAGCTGCGTTCTAAAACAAAGCTCTCCCCGCGTTCGCCATAGGGCGCATAGGCGCTGTCGGCAAAGTAAACAAAATTTTCCTGTGGCAGTTGTGTGCGCAAAGCGCGCAGCACGCTCAGGCCGCCTATGCCCGAATCAAAAACCCCGATGGGAGCACTGAAGTCGGCGCAGGGGTGTGAGGTGAAGGCGGGCTGCATATCGTGGCGGCAAAGGACGGGGTTGTTTTTTAGAAGGTTTTGGGTTTTTAGGCCGTCAAACCTGCCTGAGCAGCTCAGTTTTTAATAGTAAATACTTAGCGAGAACCCGCAACAATGTAATCAACGGCAGCCTTGATTTCAGCGTCTGATGCACGCGAGCCACCGCGCGCAGGCATGGCGTTGATGCCTTTGATGGCAGCCTGGTACAACACTTCTGCGCCTTGGCTAATCCGTGGCGCCCAAGCCGCTTTATCGCCGCGTTTGGGTGCGCCCGCTGCGCCAGTGTCGTGGCAGGCAAAGCAGTTTTGTTGGTATAGCTTAGCGCCCACGGCGAGTGTGGCGGCATCGCTAGTAAAGTCAGCCGCTGCTGCATGGCCTGCAACGCCAGAGGCTGGTACAGCGGCAGCCAGCGCAGCAGCTGGGGCTGCACCCGAACCTGAACCCGCATCCGCACCATGGACAGCTGCACCTGTGTCGCTTTGCCCGCAGGCGGCCAGCATCAGGCTGAGACTAAGCACAGAGCTGAGGGCAAGATGGTGGCGCATGGCAGGCTTTCTTACGGTATGGATAAATCAGGCGCGCAATCAGGCTGCAGTGCGGGCAGCTTGGTGCGCCAGCGCAGCGGCGATATAGGCGTTGAACAAGGGATGACCATCCCAAGGCGTGGATTTGAATTCAGGGTGGAATTGCACTGCCATGAACCAAGGATGCACGCTTTGCGGTAGTTCCACAATTTCCGTCAAATGTTCGCGCTGCGTTAAGGCAGAAATCACCAGCCCAGCCTCGCGCAGAGCTGGCAGGTATTTTTCGTTCACTTCATAGCGGTGGCGGTGGCGTTCAGTCACCACATCACCGTAAATTTTGTGTGCCAAAGTACCAGGCGCTACATCTGAGCTTTGCGCGCCCAAGCGCATGGTGCCGCCCAGCTTGCTGTTGGCGTCGCGCTTTTGCACGGTGCCGTCGGCGTCTTGCCATTCATCTATGAGGGCGATAACGGGTTGCTGGCATTGCAAATCAAATTCGGTGCTATTGGCTTGGCTCAAACCTGCCACATTGCGGGCGTATTCGATGGTGGCCACCTGCATCCCAAGGCAAATGCCCAAATAAGGTACTTTTTGCGTGCGCGCATAGGTTACGGCTTTGATTTTGCCTTGTACACCGCGTTCGCCAAAGCCGCCTGGCACCAATACGGCATCTGCGGCTTGCAGGCGCGCTTGGGTTTCGGCGCTATCGATGCTTTCGGCGTCGATGTAGTCAATTTTGACTTGCGTCTGATTTTTCATGCCCGCGTGGCGCAGGGCTTCGTTCAGGGATTTATAGCTGTCGCTCAAATCGGTGTATTTGCCCACCATGGCGATATGCACCTCGCGTGTGGGCTCGGTGACTTCAGCGACCAATTTATCCCACAGGCTTAAATCGGCAGGTTGGGTTTGCAATTGCAATTTTTTGCAAATCAACTCGTCCAGGCCCTGCTCGTGCAGCATGCGCGGCACGCGGTAGATGGGGTTGACATCCCACACGCTAATAACGCCCTCGCGCGGTACATTGGTGAAAAGCGAGATTTTCTCGGCCTCGTCAGCGGGCACGGCGTAATCAGCGCGGCACAGCAGGGCATCGGGTTGGATGCCGATTTCGCGCAGCTTTTGCACGGTGTGCTGGGTGGGCTTGGTTTTGAGCTCGCCTGCGGCTTTGATATAGGGCAGATAAGTCAAATGCACAAAGGCTGTATTGCCCACGCCACCGCGCAGACTCATCTGGCGCACGGCTTCCAAGAAGGGCAGGGATTCAATATCGCCCACGGTGCCGCCGATTTCGACTATGGCGACATCCACGCCCAGTGCGCCACGGCGGATGTATTCTTGAATTTCACCGGTGATGTGCGGGATGACTTGCACGGTTTTGCCGCCGTAAAAGCCTTCGCGCTCTTTATCCAGAACGGATTGGTAAATTTGCCCCGTGGTGAAGTTGTTACTGCGCTTCATGCGCGTAGAGATGAAGCGTTCGTAATGGCCTAAATCCAGGTCGGTTTCCGCACCATCTTCGGTGACAAAGACCTCGCCATGCTGAAAGGGCGACATGGTGCCGGGGTCAAGATTGATATAGGGGTCGAGCTTAATGAGGGTGACAGACAGGCCGCGCGATTCAAAGATCGCAGCCAAAGAAGCCGATGCGATGCCCTTGCCTAAAGAGCTAACGACGCCGCCTGTGACGAAAACGAATTTAGTAGTCATGTGAACCTAGCGGGAAATGCCGATTATAAGTCGTGGCAGTGTTGTGAAAATAAAAAAAGCGGCTCGCAAGCCGCTGTTGGGGATGCGTTCTTGCTGGCCTTATATCAGCTCAATCGCCACTGCGGTGGCCTCACCCCCGCCTATACAAAGCGCCGCCACGCCGCGTTTTAATCCTCGGGCTTTGAGCGCATAAATCAGCGTAGTCATGATGCGTGCGCCTGTGGCGCCAACGGGGTGCCCCAGGGCGCAAGCGCCGCCGTTGACATTCACGATGTCGTGGGCGACGCCCATCTCTTGCATAAAGGCCATGGTGACAACAGCAAAAGCTTCGTTGACTTCCCACAGATCGACATCCTCTTTGCGCCAGCCGGCTTTGACCAAGACTTTTTGTGCTGCGCCTATGGGGGCCGTGGTAAACCATTCGGGCTGGTGCGAATGGGTAGCGTGCGCGACCAAACGCGCCAGGGGTTTGTTGCCCAGTTTTTCTGCGGTCTCAGCGCGCATCAGTACCAAGGCCGAAGCACCATCACTGATGGACGAGCTAGATGCGGCCGTGACTGTGCCGTCTTTGGCGAAAGCAGGTTTGAGCGAGGCAATTTTCTCTAGTTTGACCTTGCCTGGGGCTTCGTCTTTATCCACCACTACATCGCCGGCGCGGCCGCTGATAGTCACTGGGGCGATTTCGGCGTCAAAGGCACCGCTGGCCACCGCGCGTTGCGCCCGTATGACGGACTCGGTAGCAAAAGCGTCTTGTTGTTCGCGCGTAAAACCATATTTTTGGGCACATTGTTCGCCAAACACGCCCATGGCCTGGCCTGGCTTGTAAGCGTCCTCCAGACCGTCGAGCATCATATGGTCAAAAATTTTGTCCGCGCCTATGCGATAGCCGTTGCGTGCTTTGAGTAACAGATAAGGTGCGTTCGTCATGCTTTCCATGCCGCCTGCAACCATGACATCACAACTGCCAGCTTTGAGCATGTCGTGTGCGAACATGGCCGCTTTCATACCTGAGCCACACATTTTGGATAAAGTCACCGCCCCTGCGCTATCGGGCAGCCCGCCTTTGTAAGCGGCTTGGCGTGCGGGCGCTTGCCCTTGACCCGCCATCAGGCAGTTGCCCATTAAGACCTCTTGCACCAAAGCGGGCGCAATACCAGTGCGATGCATGGCTTCTTTAATCGCCACGCCACCCAAATCATGGGCTGAAGCATTGGCCAAGGAGCCGTTGAAGCTGCCCATAGGCGTGCGTACAGCGGCGGAGATAACGATGGAGTCGGGAGTAAGGCTCATAGTGGAGGCTTTCGTTTCTTTAGTGCGCAAGCCCCAGCCCTGCAAAAGCCAGGTGCCTGGAGCGAGCAAATAACTGCGTGGTCAGTAAATTATAGTTTTTTGCACTGCAGCATTTTGCCGCAAAAGATTCATAAGAGCAGATCGCTAAAAAAACAGCTTGATGCAGCAGGGCAAGTAAAGCAGTGCATGCATGAGCGCATGATTTTTTTTCTCAGGCGCTTCTCAGGCGCTGAAAACACGGCGTTATCATCCACGCCCATGACTTTATTTGACCTGCGCCAGCGCTTGCAGCATAAGCTGGCACCTTTGACCGAGCCGCTTGCGGCACTGATTCAATCTGCTTCCTTTGGCGGTATTTTGCTCGCCGCCATGGCAGTGCTGGCCATCATCATCAGCAATTCGCCTTGGAGTAGTGATTACATTGCTCTGCAGCAATTCCACGGGCAGCTGCGCCTGGGGCAGCTACTCAATATTGATAAGCCCACCATCGTTTGGGTTAACGATTTGTGGATGGCGGTGTTTTTCTTGCTGGTTGGTTTAGAAATTAAATATGAGTTGTTGCAAGGGCAGTTGGCGCAATTCAAAGCGGCTGCGCTGCCGACCATCGCGGCTTTGGGGGGCATGGTAGTGCCAGCGCTGATTTATTTTGCTTTAAACCAGCAAGATCCGCTGGCTGCGCGTGGTTGGGCAATCCCTGCCGCAACGGATATTGCTTTTGCTCTAGGTGTGTTGATTTTGCTTGGCAGCCGCGTCCCTGCCAGTTTGAAGGTATTGCTCACCGCCATTGCGATCATCGATGATCTGGGTGCGATTTTGATCATTGCTTTTTTCTATACCGAGCAGCTCAATTGGGGCGCACTCAATGCCGCGTTGTGGTGTTTGACGGCGCTGATTTTGCTCAACCGCCTGGGCATCAGCCGCTTGGCGGTCTACTACGCCATAGGCCTGCTGATGTGGGTGTTTTTGCTTAAGTCAGGTGTGCACGCTACTTTGGCCGGGGTGCTGACGGCGCTGTGCATTCCTATGAGCAGCCGCCAAGCGGCAGAGGGCTGGACTGCTACTGACATGGCCCAGGGAGATATACCGCAATACCACTCGCCTTTGAAAACGGCGATTCATGGCTTGCATCCGTGGGTGGCATTTTTGATTTTGCCAGTATTTGCTTTTTTAAATGCTGGGGTAGATGTGCGCGGCAGCAGTCTAGAGGCCTATACCCATAGCGTGCCGCTGGGCATTATTCTGGGGCTGCTAGTGGGCAAACCCATAGGTATTTTTTCCAGTGTGTGGGTGGCCAGCAAAATCATGCATTTACCCCTGCCTACGGGCTGCCGCTGGAGCCATGTGTTTGGCATGAGTTTGCTCTGTGGCATTGGCTTTACCATGAGTTTGTTTATTGGTGAGTTGGCCTTTGCAGGGCGAAGTGATTTTGAGATGGAGCTGAAACTGGGCGTGCTCACAGGCTCCGTTCTTTCTGCGATTGCAGGCAGCCTGGTCTTTATACTAATTCGCCCTAAAATGCCGCAGCTTAAAGTCGTCAAATAAATATTTAGTTTTAGGTGTATTTTTGGTGTTTTAAGCCGTAAATACTGCCTGAGCAGCTATCAAAATTCATAGAAATTTCCAGAGGAAGCACTCATGTCTTGGTTAGAAAAACTCTTGCCCTCCAAAGTTGGCAGTAACGCGCCCGCAGCCGAACGCAAAAACATCCCTGAAGGCTTGTGGGTCAAATGCCCCAGCTGTGAAGCCGTGCTCTATAAAACTGATGTAGAGCAAAACCAGAATGTTTGCCCCAAGTGCAGCCACCATATGCGCATCGGCGCGCGTGCGCGCCTCAATCACCTCTTGGATGGTGAGGGGCGTTGGGAAATTGGCCAAGAGGTTTTACCCGTCGATGCGCTGAAATTCAAAGACAGCCGCAAATACCCCGAGCGCCTGAAAGAAGCCCTAGAAGCCACCAGCGAAACCGATGCCCTCATCGTCATGGGCGGCTCCATCCGCGGCATCAGCGCGGTGGTGGCCTGCTTTGAATTCGAATTCATGGGCGGCTCTATGGGCTCCGTCGTGGGCGAGCGCTTTGTGCGCGGCGTGGAAGAAGCCATTGCGCAAAAAATCCCCTTTATCTGCTTTACCGCCACTGGCGGCGCGCGTATGCAAGAAGGCTTGCTCAGCCTGATGCAAATGGCCAAAACCAATGCTGCGCTGACCAAACTGGCGGCCAAAGGCTTACCCTATATCAGCGTGCTGACCGACCCCACTATGGGCGGTGTATCCGCAGGTTTTGCTTTTGTGGGTGATGTCGTCATTGCCGAACCCAAGGCTTTGATTGGCTTTGCCGGCCCGCGCGTGATTGAAAACACCGTACGCGAGAAGCTGCCACCAGGCTTTCAACGCGCGGAATTTTTGCTGCAAAAAGGCGCTGTCGATTTCATTGCCGACCGCCGCGAGCTGCGTGACAAACTGGCTAAAACCTTGGCCATGCTGCAGCGCCTGCCAGCGGATGCGGTGGTGTAAGCCATAAGGGCTGTAAACAAGCATAAAAAATCCCGCCTTGGCGGGATTTTTGCATCAAAGCTGACCCTGCGGTCGGCTTAGTGGTGCTTTTCGTGAAGCAGCCGAGGCACGCTTTACGCGCCGTCTTGCTGCTCTAAAAAACGCTGCGCGTCGAGTGCCGCCATGCAGCCTGTGCCGGCGCTAGTAATGGCTTGACGGTAAATACTGTCTTGTACATCACCTGCCGCAAAAACGCCTGGGACGCTGGTCATAGTAGCAAAGTGGCTGCCTGTGCCTCGGGTTTTGATATAGCCGTGCTCCATCTCCACTTGGCCTGCAAAAATGTCGGTATTGGGGTGGTGGCCAATGGCAATAAATACGCCTTGTAGTGCTAGCTCTTCGCTGTGATCGGCATCCTTGGTGCTGCGGATGCGGATGCCTGTTACTCCGCTGCTATCGCCTAGCACTTCATCCAATTCAAAAAAAGTCTTGAGCACAATTTTGCCTTCGGCGACTTTTTCCATCAATTTATCTACCAAAATCGGCTCGGCACGGAATTTGTCGCGCCTATGCACCAAATAGACGGTATTGGCGATATTGCTCAAATACAAAGCCTCTTCTACGGCTGAGTTGCCGCCACCGATGACGCAAACGGTTTGATCGCGGTAGAAAAAACCATCACAAGTGGCGCAGGCCGAAACGCCACGGCCTTTAAAGGCCTCTTCGCTGGGCAGACCTAAGTATTTGGCCGATGCGCCGGTGGCGATGATGAGGCTATCGCAGGTATAGCTAGCGTTGTCGCCAGTGAGTGTGAAGGGGCGCTTAGATAAATCCACGCGGCTGATTTGATCAAACACCATCTCTGTCTTGAAGCGCTCAGCGTGCGCCATAAAGCGCTGCATCAAGTCGGGGCCTTGCACGCCGGCAGCGTCGGCTGGCCAGTTGTCCACCTCGGTGGTCGTCATCAATTGCCCGCCTTGCTCTAAGCCAGTAATCAAAACAGGGTTTAAGTTGGCGCGCGCGGCATACACCGCTGCGGTATAACCTGCGGGGCCAGAGCCAAGAATCAAAACTTTTGCGTGTTTCATGCAAGGGTTTCCAATAAAAATAAGCAAAGAAGAAAGAGAAAAATCGGGATAAAGAGGGCTGGTGTCTTATCCAGCTAAACTGTAGGGCAGCTGTGTTAGGCAGGACTATAGCAAGCCCGGCATAGCCAGTTCGATATAGCAAACGCAAAGCACGGCTGCTGTGATGTAGTATTTGATGGAAAGTTCTGTGATTTATGGCCATTCTCTCTAATCTTGATCTGATCCGCCGCGTGCCTTTATTTGCTTTGTTGCCTGAAGACCAGGCGCAATTGATTGCCGATGCGGTGACCAAAAAGCGCTTCAAGCGTGGTGAGAATTTGGTGGAGCAAGGCAAAAATAGCGGCGCCTTGCTGATTATTTTGTCGGGGCGCGCACGCGTGGTGCTGACCAACGATTTGGGGCGTGAAGTGATTTTGGCGCGTGTTGCCCAAGGCGATTGCATTGGTGAGATGAGCTTGATTGACGGCGAAGCACATTCAGCCACTGTGACGGCTGAGGTGCAATTAGATGCTTTAGTGCTGGGGCGCCAAGCCTTTTCGCGCTGTTTGAGCACCAGCAGCTTATTGGCAGAGGCGGTGATGCGCTCCCTAGTGCAGCGCCTGCGCAACGCTGATCGCAAGATAGAGAGCCTAGCCCTGTTGGATGTGTATGGCCGTGTCGCACGCGCCCTGATTGAAATGGCCGATCGTGATAGCCAAGGGCAATTGGTCATCGCTGAAAAAATCTCACGCCAAGATATTGCCAAATCCATAGGCGCCAGCCGTGAAATGGTCAGTCGGGTGATGAAGGAGTTTGGTGAGCGCGATTATCTGGAGGAGGCCAGTGATGGCTCGATCGTGATACATGATCATCTGATGCACAAGGGCTTGTGGTAATGCGCGGATGGCGTAATTTTTTAGCATGTTTTTCGCGAAAATCCGCACAAAATCTGCCTGGGTAGCTCATTTTTTTATTCGATTTTTTTGTGTTTTTCAAAGCGATTCTGGTAGCTGCCTTGAATGCAAATGCGTTCTTTAAACATGGCCACTGGCCGCACCCACAGCCCCATTTGCCCGTAGAGCGCGCGATATAGCACCAGGGGCTCTAGGGTCTCGCTATGGCGCACCACGCCCAGCACTTCGTATTCGCCGCCTTTGTAATGGCGGTAGCGCCCTAGTGCCATCTCGGGCAGGGGTGGTAAATCATGGTCTTGCATAGTGGTTTTTATTGTGCGGGGTCGCGCAGTTGCCAGCGGATGGCGTCGATTTCGGCCAGAATTTCAGGCGTGAGCTGCGTATCCCAAGCATCCAAATTTTCATCGAGTTGCGCCATATTGCTAGCGCCGATGATGGTGGAGGTCACGCGCGGGCTGTGATAGACAAAGCCCAGCGCCAATTGCACCAGCGTTAAGCCATACTTTTGTGCCAGCGCACCGTAGCGCCGCGCCGCTTCCAGCGCCTCAGGTCGTGCCCAGCGTTGCACGCGTACGCTGGGGTAATCGGCAATGCGCCCGCGCGGAGTATTGGGCGCATCCAAGCCCATGGCGTTGTATTTGCCTGAGAGGGCGCTATAGCCCAAGGGCGAATAGGCCATGAGCGCAATGTTTTCGTGATAAAGCACTTCATCTAAGCCGTTGTCGGGCACGCGGTTAGATAGGCAATAAGCATTTTGCACACAGCAGATTTTTTCTAGGCCGTGTTCGCGTGCCAGGCGCAGAAAATGCATCACGCCCCAAGGTGTTTCGTTGGAAAGGCCAATGGCGCGGACTTTGCCTGCTTGCACCAAGCGCGAGAGTCCTTGCAATTGTTCGTGCATGCTGCCTACGCTAGCGCGGCTGGCAACACTTTCCGCTTTGAAATAGGCCTCGCCAAACATGGGAACGAGGCGATTGGGCCAATGGATGTAGTACAGATCAAGGTAGTCGGTTTGCAGGCGTTTTAAGCTGTCATTGCAGGCCAGCTCAAAAGTGGCCGCGCTCATATCAGTGCTGCCACCACGGATATAGGCCATACGCCCAGGGCCGGCAATTTTGCTGGCAATGCGCCAGGCCTGGCGGCGGCTGGGGCGTGCGGCAAGATAACTGCCGATGATGGCCTCGGTCTTGCCATAAGTTTCGGCGCGTGGCGGCACGGCATACATTTCTGCGGTGTCCATAAAGTCCACACCGCGCTCTAGCGCCCTGTCCATCATGCTGTGCGCGTTTCTTTCATCGACTTGTTCGCCAAAAGTCATGGTACCTAAGCTGATGGCGGGCGCGGTGAGGCCTGAATCGCCAAGTTGGCGTTGGGGGATGTTGAGCTTTGTCATATAGGGTCGGACTATAGTCCCTTGCTTGGCTGCTTTTATGCTGCATTGCAGCACATGTGGGATAATGCGTGCCGTGCTTGTATCAAAGCACTGCAACGGGTTCTGGTTCGGCCTATCGGCTCATGGCTTGGAATCCAAAGTCCCATAACGGCGCTTACCGGCGTGCGTGAGGGGCACCCAAGTCGCCCCCAGGGGGCTTTCAACAGGTGAAATTCATGACAATTAAAGAAAACGCCCAACAAGCGCAAGACTTGCGCGGTGGTGAAATTATGGTCAAGGCCTTGCAGGCCGAAGGCGTCAAATATATCTGGGGCTACCCAGGCGGTGCAGTCTTGCACATCTACGACGCGATTTATAAACAAGACACAATCGAACACATTCTGGTGCGCCACGAGCAGGGTGCCGTGCACGCCGCCGACGGCTATGCCCGCGCTACTGGCGATGTGGGCGTGGCGCTGGTCACTTCAGGGCCGGGCGCAACCAATGCCATCACAGGCATTGCTACGGCTTATATGGACAGCATTCCTATGGTGGTGATTACGGGGCAAGTGCCCACCGCTGCCATCGGCCTGGATGCGTTTCAAGAGTGTGACACCATAGGCATTACCCGCCCCATCGTGAAGCACAACTTCCTCGTCAAAGATGTCAAAGACATGGCATCGGTGATGAAAAAAGCCTTCCATATTGCACGCACCGGCCGCCCTGGCCCTGTCGTGGTGGATATTCCGAAAGATGTTAGCTACGCCATCACGCGCTTCGACCCGGCGGAATATGCCAAACCAGTTGATATGCGCAGCTATAAGCCGGCAGTCAAGGGGCATGCAGGGCAGTTGCGCAAAGCCGTGCAGGCGATTCTGAGCGCCAAACGCCCCTATATTTATACGGGTGGTGGTGTGGTGCAGGGCAATGCCAGTGCCGAGTTGCGTGAGTTTGCCAATATGCTGGGTTTTCCCGTCACCAGCACGCTGATGGGCTTGGGTGCTTTCCCCGCGTCAGACAAAAAATTCCTCGGTATGCTGGGCATGCACGGCACGGTACAGGCCAACCAAGCCATGCAAAACAGCGATGTGGTGATTGCCATTGGCGCGCGTTTTGACGACCGTGTGATCGGCAATGTGAAGCATTTTGCGCAGGTCAATCGCCGCATCATCCATATCGATGTGGATCCATCGAGCATCTCCAAGCGCGTTAAAGTCGATATCCCCATCGTTGGTGATGTCAAAGAGGTTCTGCTTGATTTGATTGCAGCCCTTAAAGAAACGAGCGAAAAACCCGATCCAGAAGCCTTGGCGCAATGGTGGGCGCAGGTGGATGCGTGGCGTGCCACGGATTGCCTGAAGTACGACAGGGCGAACACCGAAGTCATTAAACCTCAAGCGGTTTTAGAAAAACTGTGGGAGCTGACGAAGGACGAAGAGACCTATATCACCAGCGATGTCGGCCAGCACCAGATGTGGACGGCGCAGTTCTACCAATTTGAAGAGCCGCGCCGCTGGATCAATTCTGGTGGCTTGGGCACCATGGGCGTGGGCTTGCCTTATGCCATGGGCATCAAATTGGCCAAACCGGATGCGCGTGTTTTCTGCGTCACGGGTGAAGGCTCGATTCAGATGAATATTCAAGAGCTGTCCACTTGTTTTCAGTATGACACGCCCGTCATCATCATCGCCTTGAATAACCGCTATTTGGGCATGGTGCGCCAGTGGCAAGAGATTGAATACTCAGGTCGCTACAGCCACAGTTATATGGATGCGTTGCCGGATTTTGTGAAATTGGCAGAAGCCTATGGTCATGTCGGCATCAAGGTGGAAAAACCCGAAGAGGTGGAACCCGCGCTGCGCCGCGCCTTGGAATTGAAAGACCGTACAGTCTTTATCGATTTCCGTACTGACCCGACTGAAAATGTCTTCCCCATGGTGCAGGCAGGCAAGGGCATTACTGAAATGCTCTTAGGTGCAGAAGATTTATAAGGAGAAAAACGATGCGACATATTATTTCTCTCCTGATTGAAAACGAAGCTGGCTCGCTCTCGCGTGTAGTGGGGCTATTCTCGGCGCGTGGCTACAACATCGAATCGCTCACAGTGGCCACCACTGAGGACGAAACCCTCTCGCGCATGACTATCGTTACCGACGGCTCGAACGATGTGATTGAACAAATCACCAAGCATTTGAACCGCCTAGTGGAAGTCGTCAAAGTTGTCGATTTGAGCGAAGGCGCTTACATCGAGCGCGAGCTGATGATGGTCAAAGTGCGTGCCGTCGGCAAAGAGCGTGAAGAGATGAAGCGCATGGCGGATATTTTCCGTGGCCGCATCATCGATGTGACCGAGAAGAGCTACACCATCGAAGTCACAGGCAATCAAGCTAAAAACGATGCCTTCTTGCAAGCCATAGACCACGCCGCGATTTTAGAAACCGTGCGCACTGGCTCCAGCGGCATAGGCCGTGGCGAGCGCATTTTGAAGTTGTAATACGCAAACCTAGCCGTCATTGCGAGGAGCGTAGCGACGCGGCAATCCACCCTGGCGCAGCTTGTTGATTCAGTGGACTGCTTCGCTTGCGCTCGCAATGACGAAGGTTTGGATTTCGCCCAAGCCCTTTTTAACGATTACACTCTCGGGTTAGGTTTTTCTCGCCCATTTTGATTTTTCCTCTTTTAGACAAGAAAGAAACCCATGAAAGTTTTCTACGATAAAGACTGTGATTTGAGCCTGTTGAAAGGCAAAACCGTGGCCATTATTGGCTATGGCTCGCAAGGCCACGCGCACGCGCAAAATCTGAACGATTCAGGCGTGAAAGTGGTGGTTGGTTTGCGCAAAGGTGGCGCTAGCTGGGACAAAGTTGGCAAAGCTGGCTTGACAGTCATGGAAGTCGATGAAGCCGTCAAAGCTGGCGATGTCGTCATGATGCTGCTGCCCGACGAGCAAATCGCAGCCGTTTACAACGCCAATGTTGCGCCCAATATCAAACAAGGCGGTGTTCTGGCGTTCGCCCATGGCTTCAATGTGCATTACAACCAAGTGGTGCCCCGCGCTGATTTGGATGTGATCATGGTCGCCCCTAAAGGCCCAGGCCATACGGTACGCTCTGAATACCTCAAAGGCGGTGGCGTGCCTACCCTGATTGCTGTACACCAAGACCAAACTGGTAAAGCGCGCGACATCGCTCTGGCCTACGCTATGGCCAACGGCGGCGGCAAAGGCGGCATCATCGAAACCAATTTCAAAGAAGAAACCGAAACCGATTTGTTCGGCGAGCAAGCTGTACTGTGCGGCGGCGCGGTTGAACTGGTGAAAATGGGTTTCGAGACTTTAGTTGAAGCTGGTTACGCACCTGAAATGGCTTACTTCGAATGCCTGCATGAACTCAAATTGATCGTCGATTTGATGTACGAAGGCGGTATTGCCAATATGAACTACTCCATCTCGAACAACGCTGAGTATGGCGAGTATGTCACTGGCACGGAAGTGATTAACGAAGAATCGCGCAAAGCCATGCGCAATGCTTTGAAGCGCATCCAAAACGGCGAATACGCCAAAATGTTCATCCAAGAAGGCGCGATCAACTATCCATCTATGACTGCGCGCCGTCGCAACACGGCGGATCACCCGATTGAAAAAGTCGGTGCGCAACTGCGTAGCATGATGCCTTGGATCAGCAAAAACAAACTGGTAGACCAAACACGCAACTAAGCGTTGATTTGCTTGACTTCTTTCCCTCCAAGGAAAGCCTAAAACCGACTGCCTCTGCAGTCGGTTTTTTTATGCCTTTTAAGGCTTTTAAGCCGCCAAATCTGCCTGGGCAGCTATGAAATAATTAGTTCTTGGTGCGGAAATTCAGCTACCTAAGCGCAAAACCTGCAAAGGGCTACCCCGCAAACTGTTGCCTGCGCCCACAGCGCCAGCGCCACCGATGAAAAGCGCGCCCAAAATGGGCGCCGGCCACCAAAGCTGGGGCGAAAGCTGTAAGGGCAAATCAAACACCCAATATTGCAACGCCAGCAGTACGAATTGGGCAAATACGCTAGCTAGTAAGCCTGCAATAAAGCCCAAAGCCGCAAACTCCAACAGCAGGGCGCGGCGCAGCAGCTGGCGACTAGCCCCTAAAGCGCGCAACACTGCGTTTTCGTGTTGGCGCTCAGCCAAGGAGTGTTGCACGGTACTGATCAGCACCAAGGCGCTGCCTAGTAAGACCAAGCCGAGCACTCCATTCAAGGCCAGCGCCACGCGATGCATGATGCCGCGGATTTGCTCAATCATGGCTTGTAAATCCAGCACGATGGCCTGCGGAAATTGCTGAGTCCAGTCTTGCATCAGGCTTTGCTGGGCAGGCTCTAGATAAAAGCTCGTCATATAGGTTTTGGGGTAATCCCATAGCTGCTCGGGGGTAAAGAGCATATAAAAGGTCGGCTCCATTCGGTCCCAATCTACTTCACGCAAGCTCGTTACCCGCGCGCTGAAGGTGTTGGCGCCTTGCAAGAACTGCAATTTGTCACCTAGCTGGATGTTTAAGCGTTGTGCCAATTTGCTTTCCACAGAAACCCCATCGCTGCGGTTTTGCGCTGTCCACCATTGGCCTGCGCTGATACGGTTATGCCGTGGCAACTCCTCTGCCCAAGATAAATTCAATTCGCGGTTGATGCCTGCTTTGTCAGCTTCTTCTTTGCTGACTTTTTGTCGCAATGCCACGCCGTTGATATGGGTTAGGCGTGCGCGTACCATGGGATACAAGCCTTCAGGCGCAGCCAAGCCACGGCTTTGCAGCCATTGGTGTGCGGCTGGCAATTGGGCTTCAGGCACATTCACCACAAAATAATTGGGGGTGCGCGCGGGCAGTTGCGCTTGCCATTGATTAAAAATTTGGTTTTGCAGCCCGCTCAATACCAACAGCAGCATGCCGCTGATGGCAAATAAGGCGATATAGATGGAATTGCTGCGCAAGCGCCGCAAAATATGTGATCTGGCCAAAGCCCAAGCGCCTTGCAATTGCAGCTCAACCTGTAGGCTGCGGCGTAGTAAGTAGGCAGTCGGTACGCTGATACTGGCCAATAGCAGCAACAGTGCTGCCAATAACAATAAGGCCAATAGAGGGGCGCTGGTATAGGCTGTCAGCACCAGCCCCAGCCCGATAAGAGCGAGCAGCAAAGAGCGCCAAGAAAAATAGCGCAAGCTTTGCTGCCGGGTTTGCAGCAAGCTCAAAGCCGAGACTTGTTTGAGCTGCAGCAGAGCCGGAGCAACAAAAGCCAGCAGGCTGATCAGTGCCACCAGCAGCCCCAGTATGAAGGGCCAAATGCTCAAAGCAGGAATGGGGACTTGCAAATCGCTTTGCACTTGCACCAGCCCCCAGGCCTGTAAAGCCCAAGCCAGTATGCAGCCCAAGGCGGTAGCAGCGCCACCCAATAGGGTCAAGATACGAAAAAATAGGCTTTGAATATGCCGACTGCTCGCACCTAAGGTTTTTAATATGGCCACTAACTGCATTTGTCTTTGGGCAAAGCGCGCAGCTGATAAAGCAATGGCAATGCCTGCCAATACCACCACGATGGCGCTAGCCAGCAGTAAAAACTGCTGGGCTTTATCTAAAGCGCTGCCCATGCGCGGCTGCGCACTGCGTAAATCTAGCCAGCGTTGGTTCTCTGCAATCATGGGCTTGAAATAACGGTCGAGCTGCGCTAGAGCCGCATGGGAGCCGCTGAATAGATAGCGGTAAGTGATGCGGCTACCGAGCTGCACCACGCCAGTTTTGGCGATATCGTCCCAGTGCATCAAAAGGCGCGGCCCTAGCCCCGAAAATCCTGCAGCGCGATCAGGCTCTGCTAGCAAGACGGCGCTGATGCGAAAGCGACCGTCACCTAATTCGATCGTCTCGCCGACTTGTAAACCGAGCTGCTGCATAGCCCGCGCTTCCAGCCACACATGCCCAGGTTGTGGCCCAGCTCCGCCTATCTGCACGCTGCCTTGTAGCTGCTTTTGCCACTGTAGTTGACCGATTAAAGGGTAGTGCTCATCGGCAGCTTTGGCACTGACTAAAAGCGGTTTTTGCCCTGTTGCGTAGAGCATGGATTGGAATTCTAAAAAACGGCTTTGCTTGGCCCCCAGCCTGCTAGCCGTTTGCTGCCAACTGTTGGGAATAGGCTCAGGCGATTCCAAAACGCGATCAGCTGCGAGCATTTGTGCCGCTTCACCGCTGAGCATGGTGTGTAGCCGTGCCGTAAAGGCGCTGAGCCCAGCAACTACCGTCACGGCCAATAACAAGGCTGTAAATAATAGGCGCACATCGCTGCTGTGCGATTCGCGCCTGAGCAATTGCCACGCCAAGCGCCAAGAGGCTGCGGGCAGAGTAGGGGGCGTGGGCGCACTCATAGTCATGCCGCTACCAAGCGCCCATTGGCTAGACGCAATTGCCGTTGGCAACGCTGCGCCAAGTTTTCATCGTGCGTTACCAAGACCAAGGTGGTACCGTGTTGCTGGTTTAAATCAAACAACAAATTACTGATGTGTGCGCCTGTTTGCCCATCTAAATTGCCCGTGGGTTCGTCGGCAAATAAATAAGCGGGGCGATTGGCAAAAGCGCGCGCTAAGGCTACGCGCTGCTGCTCGCCGCCCGATAGTTCACTGGGCAAGTGATCGTGGCGATGTGCCAGCCCGACTTGATTTAAAAATTCAGCGGCGCGTTCGCGGCTATTTTTTTCACCCCGCAAATCCAGGGGCAGGGCCACATTGTCCAGGGCATTCAAACTGCTAATCAGGTGGAAGGACTGAAACACAAAGCCTAAATATTGCGCACGAAAGGCCGCTCGTGCATCTTCGCTCATGCTGCTCAGCTGCTGCCGCGCTACGCTGACGCTACCACTGCTGGGCACATCCAGACCTGCGAGTAAGCCCAGTAGTGTGGTTTTGCCTGAGCCAGACTGCCCCACAATGGCCACGCTTTGCCCAGTGGGAATTTCAAAACTGATATCGTCCAAAATAGTGAGGGTTTGGCCCGCGTGCGCAATGCGGTAATGCAGATGGTCGGTAACAATCATGGTGGAGCAAATAAGGAAGTTGTTGCGATTGTCTCAGTCTTGCTGCTCTCTTGCAGGGCAGCGCATAAAAGTAAGGTCAATATGGTGCGAAATAAACGCTGGATTTTGTCGTTCATAGTGCTGTTTTTCGGCGTACTGCCAGCTTGGGCGCTAGCCGCGCCTACAAGTGCAGTGCGCGTGCTGGTGCACGGCGATTCGCTCAGCGCTGGCTATGGCTTAGAACTAGGGCAGGAGTGGCCAGTTTTAGTGCAGCGGCAGTTGCAAAAATCGCCCTTTGCTGGCGTGAGAATAGTCAATAGCAGCATCAGCGGCGAAACCACGACAGGTGGTTTGGCGCGTTTGCCCGCAGTATTGGCGCAAGAGCGGCCTAGTGTGGTGATCTTGGCCTTAGGTGCAAATGATGCCTTACAAGGGCAAGACCTGACGCAAACCCAGAACAATCTGCAAGCGATGGTGGAATTGGCACACAAAGCAAATGCCAAAGTTTTACTTCTGGCCAGTGATATTCCACCCAATTACGGCGCACGCTATCACGCACAATTTCAACAGGTGTTTGTGGACTTGGCCGAAAAAAATCGCCTGCCCGTGGTTCGTTTTTCTGTGCAAGAGTTTGCCAAGCGACCAGGTTTTTTGCAAAAAGACGCATTACACCCCACTGCGTTAGCGCAGCCCATCATTGCGCAGCGGGTTTGGTTGGAGCTGCAGCCTTTACTCAAAGCCCAAAGCAAGCAACGCAACAAAAACAGCAAAAATAGCAAGCGTGATAAGAAAAGCGCATGAATCTCAAACATTTGATCACCCTGCTGGCCATCGTTAACCCTTTGGCGGTAGTGCCGTTCTTCATCCATTACACCCAAGGAATGAATGAGCAAGAGCGCCGCAAGGTGGCGCGTATGAGCAGTTTGACGGTGTTTATTGTGATTGCCGTCAGCGCCTTGGTGGGCTTGGATGTGTTGGAGTTTTTCAGCATTTCTTTGCCGGGTTTTCAGGTCGGTGGCAGCTTGTTGCTCTTGATCTCGGCCTTGTCCATGATCAACGCGCAACCAGCCGAGGCCAAAACCAATGAGTCTGAAGTGCAAGCGGCAACTGAACGCGCGGGTATTGCGGTGGTGCCCTTGGCTATACCGCTGCTGACTGGGCCGGCAGCGATTTCTACCGTGATGATTTTTGCCAACCAGTTACCAGGCTGGCATCGCTTGCAATTATTGGTATGGGCCGGCGTGATCGCCGCAGCCGTGGCGCTGGCTTTTTACTTTAGCCAATCCATTGAACGGCTGCTGGGCAAAACAGGCATTAATGTTATGACCCGCTTGATGGGCTTGGTATTGGCTTCCTTAGCCGTAGAAATCATGGCCAAGGGCTTATACAAGCTGTTTCCGATTTTGGCGCAAGGCCTCAGTAGCGTGAATTAATGCCTTGGGCTCGTGCTTTAGCGTTGTGCCTTGAAGCAGTCCGCTAGTGCCGCCTACTTTGCCAGCCCTGTTTAAGCTATAAATGCTATTGAAAAAGGAGCTGCTCAGGCAGATTTAACGGCTTAAAAAGCCAAAATGACACTGAAAATCATGCTTTTAGAGTCAGCAAGGTTTGGTGCAGCTCGCGTGTGCTGTGGACGATGCCTAAAGGCGAAAAATCTGCAAAATTGGTGCTGTCGTGTGCGCCAAAACTAACAGCCAAACTGGGGGTGCCTGCATTGATGGCCAGTTGTAAATCGTGGGTGGTGTCGCCTATCATCAGCGTGCGCTCTGGCGCTATATCTAATTCAGCCATCAACTCATGCAGCATTTGCGGGTGTGGTTTGCCTGCGGTTTCGTCGGCGGTACGGGTAGCGTCAAAAAAATGCTTCAAATCGGCTTGCGCCAGCGCCTCGTTTAGACCTCTGCGCGATTTTCCCGTTGCTACAGCCAAATAAAACCCTTGATTTTTTAAGTCGCGAAGCATATCTAGGGTGCCATCGAACAAACTGAGCTGGTGCTGTAACTGGCTGTAGTGGTAGAGGTAGCGTGCCGTTAATTGCGCGGTATTGAGTTTGGGCGTATCGGCACCAAGGTGAGCTAAAGCGTCTTGCAAGCCCATGCCGATGACCCAAGCAGCCTGCTCTTTGCTCGGCACGGTGCCACCCACATCAGCGATGGCGTTTTGTATAGCCTGCACAATCAGGGCGGTGGAGTCAAACAGGGTGCCATCCCAGTCAAAAGCCAAGAGGGCAATCGGGTGGGCGGTGTGGATGATGCTGGGCTGCATGGTAGGATGAAATGGTTTGGTTGGAAGAAAGGCCAAGGGCAGTAAACATGATTCAAGCGCGGCAAAAAGACAGCGCCATGCGTGTGGTTAGTTGGAATATCCACAAAGGTGTGCGCGGCATAGGGCCGCTGCGCAGCTTGCAAATTCACAATATAGCCTATGCCCTGCAAAGCATGGATGCGGATTTGATTTGCTTGCAGGAAGTGCGGGCGCAAAACCGCCGCGAAGCGCTGCGTTTTGCCCATTGGCCACAAGTGCAGCAAGCTGACTATTTGGCACCTGAGGGCTATCATGCCATTTATCACAGCAATGCCGTTACCAAGCATGGTGAGCATGGCAACGCCTTGCTCAGCCGCTGGCCTGTGCTGGATGTACGCCATGAGGATATGAGCGACCACCGTTTCGAGCAGCGCGGTTTGCTGCACGCTCAGGTGCAGGCACCGCAAGGAGCGGTGCATGTGGTGGTGCTGCATTTGGGGCTGATAGGCACCTCGCGTGTGCGCCAGTTGGCACAAACCCGCGATTATTTGCAGCGCCATATCCCACCCGATGAGGCGCTGGTGATTGCAGGTGATTTCAATTGCGTACGCTTAGCAAAAAACTGGGCACAAGATACCTTGCAGGCGCGTTCGCATCAGCAGGCAGCCACATTCCCATCGCGCTTGCCGCTGCGCCAGCTTGACCATATTTTTACGCGTGGTTTGCACACCGAACAGCTGTACGCGCCACGAGGCAAAGCCTGGCTGCAAATGTCCGACCACTTGCCTTTGGTGGCCGAACTGCAATGGCGCTAGAGCCTAAGGCGCAATTAGAAAAGCTCAAGCACCTGGCCCAGCATTGGGGGCGAGGTCGGGATGCGGCTCCATCCCAGTTTGCGCCCCACAGCACCTGGCAAAACGCCGACGAACTGACCCTGCTGCAAGGCACGCAAGAGTACTTTCCCGCTTTGATTGCGGATATCCAAGCGGCGCAATCGCAAATTTACTTCGAAACCTATATTTTTGATACCACTGCCAGCGGCGCAGCCATAGCCCAGGCCTTGATGGCGGCAGCGCAGCGCGGCGTAGCCGTGTATTTGGTGATCGATGGCATAGGCTCGCGCAGCCTCAGCCTCGAATGGCAAAACCGGCTGCAAAGCGCAGGGGTACAGCTGCGCGTGTTCTCCCCGCCTGGGCGCTGGCTGCTATTCGTGCGCCAGCAGTGGCAACGCTTGCACCGCAAACTTTGTGCGGTCGATGGCACCATCGCCTATTGTGGTGGCATCAATGTACTGGACGACTTTCACGACCCCAATCATGGTGTGCTTGATCAGCCTAGGCTGGATTTCTCAGTCCGCGTCACAGGTGCATTGGCCAAACAAATTGCTGATACCTGCCACAGCCTTTGGCAAAAACTGCAAGATACCAGCAGCAAACCTGCACAAACTGGCCTGCCCTTGGGCATACAAAGCAAACGCGATACCTTGCGAGGCTTAGGGCGCAAACCGAAGCAGGCAGCCTTGGTGCTGCGTGACAATTTGCGTCAGCGCCGCAGCATAGAGCGCAGCTATCTGCGCGCCATAGGTCGCGCGCGGCAGGATGTCTTGATGGCGAATGCCTACTTTTTCCCCAGCCGCAAACTGCTCAAAGCTCTGTCACACGCAGCAGGGCGGGGCGTGCAAGTGCGATTGTTGCTGCAGGGGCGTTATGAATATTTTTTGCAAGCCCACGCCAGCATTGCCTTTTATGCCCCCCTGCTGCGTGCGGGGGTGCAAATTTTTGAATATGAAGCCAGTTTTTTGCATGCCAAAGTGGCCGTGATCGATGCTGGCGGGCGCAGCCCTTGGGCCACTGTCGGGTCTTCTAATCTGGATCCTTTAAGCCTGCTGCTGGCGCGTGAGGCCAATGTTATTAGTCACCAGCGGGACTTTGCCCTGCAATTGCAAAATCGCCTGCAACAGGCTTTAGCCCAGGGGCGAGCCATCAGTTGGGCGGATATTTCACGCCGCCCATGGAGGCAGCGCCTGTTTGATAAGCTCGCTTATGCATTGGCGCGCAGTATGGTCTGGCTGGTGAAGGACCACTTTTAAAATCACTACCCATGAAAGTTTGCATCATCGCCATAGGCCAAAAAATGCCCGCTTGGGCGCAAACTGCATTTGACGATTACGCCAAACGCATGCCGCCTGAATGGAAATTTGAATGCAAAGCCCTCAAAGCAGAACCTAGGGGCAGCACCTCAGTCGAAAAAATCAAACAAGCCGAAGCCGAGCGCATCCTGCAGGCCATCGCCAGTATGGGCAAAGATACCTCCGTGGTGGTACTGGACGAACGCGGCAAAGGGCAAACTACGCAGCAACTGGCGCAATTCATGGCAGATTGCCAGGGGCAGGGCAGCAGCGTGGCCTTCATCATTGGCGGCGCTGATGGGCTGGATGCCAGCATCAAAGCCGCCGCCAGCCGCCAAATTCGCATATCTGATATGACCTTGCCGCACGCCATGGTGCGCGTGCTGCTGACCGAACAAATCTACCGTGCCTGGTCGCTTTCTGTCGGGCATCCTTATCATAGGGAATAAGCATCATTCTTAGCCCGCTATACTTTTGTGCTTCTACTCCTTGTTTTGTTGTGTGCGCTATGAATCGCTTAACCATTCGTCCCTTGTCTTTCTCCCTGTTGCGCCCGCTTGCATTCAGCCTTTTTTTGGGCGCTGCTAGCGCCGCCCATGCAGGTTTGTTTGATGACAACGAAGCGCGTCAGGCCATCTTGGACTTGCGCGCTGAAGTCAAGCAACTACACGAAGTCGATATTGCCAAACTCAGCGAACAAAACACCGCGATGCAACGCAGCCTGCTCGATTTACAGGCCCAGATTGAACAGCTCAAACAAAACAATGCGCAGCAAACTGGCAGGTTAGAAGAGCTGGAAAACCGCATCAACAGCGCTGGCGCTAAAACACTGGCTGAAAACAACGCAGCAGTCGCACCTGCAGCAGATACAGGCATCAGCACCGATATGGGTGGCTTGATACAGGTGCAGCTAGACGGGCAAACGCTCAGCGTTAGCCCAGAAGAAAAACGCCAATTCGATGCCTCGCTCGCTTTGTTTCAAGCAGGCAATTTTGCAGGGGCAGAGCGCGCCTTAAGCCGCCTTGCTGCGCAGCACAACAACACGGCTTACGCCCCTTGGATCCATTATTGGGTGGGCAATAGCCAATTTGCACAAAAACGCTACGCTCCTGCGGTCGAGAGCTTCCGCCGCGTTATCAGCTTGGCGCCAAACCACCCCAAAGCACCAGAAGCTGCGCTTTCCATCGCGAATAGCCAAAGTCAGCTCGGCAGCGCTGCAGAATCCAAACGCACCTTGGAAAACCTCATCAAGGTTTACCCTCGCAGTGAGGCGGCAGACAGCGCGCGCGAACGCTTGGCGCGGGTGCGCTGAAGCGCCCTTTTTTACTTCATTGCTTCGCGTGCCCCTAAACCAAATTGAAGGGATGCACGCACTCAGCGGCTTTAGAACCCTAGATCGGAAGAGCACACGTCTGAACTCCAGTCACTCCGCAAA
>CAZSPW010000016.1:0-21806 GCA_964608575.1 uncultured Burkholderiaceae bacterium
CGTACAGCAGCTGCCACGCCATTTTTATCGATGCTGCTGCCTGAGCCGTTGTTATCAGCCTTGGTGGCCATGCCTGTGACGCGCACTGCGGTGTTTTCACCTACAGCTTTGTTCACATCCACGGTGGCGCGTTTGTAATTCCAGCTGCCCAGCGTCACATCCACTTCGCCTTCGTCCATCAAACGCGGCAGCTTGCTCACTTGGTTGACTGCACCACCAGTGGAGCCACGGCCAAACAGCATAGAAGCCGAGCCGCGCAGCACTTCCAGGCGGTCAAGGTTAAAGTTATCGCGGTCGTAAAACGCGGGATCGCGCATGCCGTCAACATAAATATCGCCAGTCTGTGCTAAGGAGAAACCGCGCAAGCGGATGTCTTCCTCGCCGCCTTCTGCGGCTAAGAAAGTCACGCCTGCGGTGGTTTTCAGGGCTTCTTTCACGGTATCGATATGGCGGTCGTCCAATAGCTTTTCTGTCATGACGGTGACAGACTGAGGAATATCACGCAACTTTTGTTTGCCTTTACCGATAGTCGAGTCTGTCGCACGGACACTGGCTTTGCCAGGTGTGCTCAGGCGATCTTTTTGGCCTGTCACTACTACGGTATCCAAAGTGCCAGTCTTATCCGCGTTTTGCGGCGCTTCGCTGCTGCCTTGGGCTTGCGCGCCGACACTTAAACTGCCCGCCAACATCATGGCTGCCAAACTACTGTGTTTGCCCTTAGTCATCAGGGTTTCCTCTGCTTTCTTCAAGTTGAAAATTAGGATGGGCGCGATTCTATACGCAAATGAGAACGATTTTCATCTGCATCTTTGCATTTTTTTGGATTTTTGCAAATCGGAATCATTCTTGTTTGCGCTATGATGCTGCTCATTTGAGGGAAAACCCTCGCCAACCCTAGAAAGGCTTTTCATGCGTTTTGCACTGCGTACCCTTGTTTTAGCCAGTACCTTGGCCGCCGCCAGCTTCAGCAGCCTCGCTGCGGGCAGTATCAATATTTATTCGGCGCGCCATTACAAAAGCGATGAGGCCATGTATGCCGCCTTCACCAAAGAAACTGGTATCAGTATCAACCGCGTGGATGCGGACGATGTCGGCATCTTGAATCGCTTGAAAAGCGAGGGCGCGAATTCCCCTGCCGATGTGGTGTTGATGGTGGATGGCACGCGCCTGTGGAAGGCTGAGCAAGATGGCTTACTGGCACCTATCCAATCGCCGCTATTAGATAAAGCCATACCCGAAAAATACCGCGCAGCCAAAACGCCGCAAGGCACGACTTGGTTTGGCTTTTCCAATCGCGCCCGCATCATCGTGTATGACAAAGGCCGTGTGAAAAAAGCCGATGTGGAAAATTACGAACAATTGGCCGATCCAGTCAATAAAGGCAAGGTCTGCACCCGTACAGGCTCGCACCCCTATAACTTGTCTTTATTTGGCGCATTGATGGCGCATTGGGGCGAGGCCAAAACGCAAGAATGGATGAAGGGCGTGGTCGCCAATTTTGCCCGCAGCCCTAAAGGCGCTGATACCGATCAAATCAAAGCTGTGGCCAGTGGTGAATGTGCCATCGCCATCACCAATAGCTATTACCTCGCTCGCTTATTCAAAAGCAGCAATAGCGAAGACAAAAACATCGCCGAGCGCGTGGGCGTGGTCTTTCCTGACCAAGCCAGCTATGGCACGCATATGAATATCGCGGGCGGCGCAGTGGCCAAATACAGCAAAAACAAAGCTGATGCTCAGCGCTTTTTAGAGTATTTAGCCAGCCCACAGGCGCAAGAATACTTTGCCAATGGCAATAATGAATGGCCCATCGTGCCCGGCATGAAACTGGCCAACCCCGCGCTCAAAGCCATGACGCGCGGGCAAGCGTTTAAAACCGACGACACCAGCATCAGCACCATAGCCGCCAACCAAGCCAAGGTGCAGCAATTGCTGGATAGGGCAGGGTATCAGTAAGCGCAGTTTTGTCATTGCGAGGAGCGCAGCGACGCGGCAATCCACATAGTTGCTGGTTTTTACTTGTCGCTAGTAGATTGCTGCGCTACGCTCGCAATGACGAAGAAGATCTGTATGAAATCGCCTTCAAGAAAGAAATAAAAAACGGCCTCAATTGAGGCCATTTTCATACATGTTTTAGCGGTTTTAAGCCGCCAAAGCTGCCTGAGCAGCTATGGAAGCAATAGCGTTATTCGAACTCAACAATAGGTTGATCCACCACGAGAGAATCGCCTTTTTTGGCCGATACGCTTTTGACCACGCCGTCAGCTGCTGCAAACAGGGCGTTTTCCATTTTCATGGCTTCGATGGTGGCTACGCGCTCGCCCGCTTGCACTTTCTGGCCAGGCTCGACATTGATTTGCACCAAGAGGCCAGGCATGGGTGAGAGCACAAATTTGCTCATATCTGGTGGCGCTTTGTGTGGCATCAGTTTGTGCAATTCGGCCATACGGGGCGATACCACCAGCACATCAACAGCGCGGCCATTGTTTTGCACGCGCAGCGCCAGCGGGTTTTTGCCCTTGCCGCGCTCAACTTGCGCCACAAAAGGCAGGCCGTTGATGCTGCCGTTGATGGCGATGTCGTTCAGGCGCGAAGCCGATTCGATATCGTAGGCTTTGCCTTCGATGTGGATCAGGGCTTTGTTTTTGCCCTCACGGCCTTCCAGCTCTTGGATTTGCGCGCTCAGATAGCGGTGTTTGCCTTCTACATTGTCCAGCTCAATCACGGCGTAATCATTGCCCACCACTACGCCATAGCCTGGCAATTGGCCGGTGATGCCAGCGGCGCGTTCGCGCGATTTGCGGCGCACGAATGCGGCAATAGCGGCCAGCATATTGGGGTCGTCATGCGTGACATCTTCGGCGCGGAAGCCGTGGGCGTAGTTTTCCGCGATAAAGCCGGTGTTGAAGTCGCCAGAGACGAATTTAGGGTGCGCCAGCAAAGCCGCTTGGAAAGGGATATTGCTGCTGATGCCGCGAATCACAAAGCCGTTCAAGGCTTGGCGCATTTTGGCGATGGCGTCGTTGCGGTCTTTGCCGTGCACGATGAGCTTGGCGATCATCGAGTCGTAATACATGGGGATTTCGCCGCCTTCTTGCACGCCGGTGTCCACGCGCACGCCCAAATCGGTCGTGGCTTGGCCTTGGTGCAGGTTTTGCTCGGGCGGGCTAAAGCGCACCAAGCGGCCTGTGGATGGCAGGAAGTTGCGGAAGGGGTCTTCAGCGTTGATACGGCATTCAATCGCCCAGCCTTCGCGTTTGACTTCAGCTTGCGTCAGCGGGAGTTTTTCGCCAGCGGCCACGCGGATCATCAGCTCAACCAGATCAAGGCCAGTGATGCATTCGGTCACAGGGTGTTCCACCTGCAGGCGGGTGTTCATTTCCAAGAAGTAGAAGTCTTGGTTTTTGCCCACGACAAATTCCACCGTACCAGCCGATTGGTATTGCACGGCTTTGGCCAGCGCCACGGCTTGTTCGCCCATGGCTTTGCGGGTTTCGTCGCTGATGAAGGGCGATGGCGCTTCTTCAATGACTTTTTGGTGGCGGCGTTGAATCGAACATTCGCGCTCGTTCAAATAAATCACATTGCCAAAGCTGTCGCCTACCACCTGAATTTCGATGTGGCGCGGCTGCTCTACGAATTTTTCGATAAAGATGCGGTCGTCGCCAAAAGCACCTAAGGCTTCGGTTTTGCAAGAGGCAAAGCCTTCAGCACATTCTTTGTCGTTAAACGCTACGCGCAAACCTTTACCGCCGCCGCCAGCTGAAGCTTTGATCATGACGGGGTAGCCTATGCCTTGGGCAATTTTGACGGCGTCTTCGGGCGTGGCAATCGGGTCGTTGTAACCAGGGATGGTGTTGACCTTGGCTTCGTTGGCCAGTTTTTTCGAGGCGATTTTGTCGCCCATGGCGGCTACCGCGTGGTGTTTCGGGCCGATGAAAACAATGCCATTTTCTTCCAGTGTTTTGCTGAATTCGGCGTTCTCAGACAAAAAGCCATAGCCTGGGTGTACGGCTTCGGCGCCTGTTTGTTTACACGCTTCGATGATTTTGTCGGCGCGCAAATACGATTCGCGGCTGGGGGCGGGGCCGATGCATACAGCTTCGTCAGCTAGGGCTACATGGCGCGCGCCTTTGTCGGCTTCGGAATAAACCGCCACGGTTTTGATGCCCATTTTTTGAGCAGTGGCAATGACGCGGCAGGCAATTTCGCCACGGTTAGCAATCAGGATTTTCTTAAACATAAGTCGTGCTTTCTTTGTTCGGGAGTGGAATTAACGCGCAGCGTTGGCACTGATTTGCAGTGCGCCTTTTTTGTCGCGTAATTCGAGGCGTTCACCTGTAATTTGATAAGTCTGGCTATTTTTCAGGGCTTTTTTGAGCTGCTTAAACTCAGCATAAGCGGCATCTGTTTTGGCGCAGACTTTGCCATCAGCGCGGGGTTTGCGTATGCTGATGCGGTGTTTAGCCGAGTTGCTGCGGTAATAGCTGGTGAGCTGGCCGCAAGGGCTAGAGGCCAGCAGTTTGCCTGCAGGTGAAAACTGGATACTCAATTGCTCAGTTGAGGCTTGGCTAACAACAGCGTTTTTGCCGTTATTCAAGCCTTGCAACTGCCATTGCGTGCCGCTGAGGTTTTCGTTTTGCAGTTTAAAAACAGCCAAGACTTTTTTCTCTGCGCCTAATAGTTCCAGCTTTTGCCCATCTACCCGATAGCTTTGGGTTTGCGCCAGCGCATCTTTGAAGGCCTTGGCGCTGGCATCTTTTTCTGGCCCACAGGCCATTAAAGTAGCTGCACCGCCGTTTGCGTCAAATGTTAGAGCGCCGTCTGCACCAGTTTGGTAGCCGCTGCGAAATTGATTGCAACTGTCGTTGCCTAGTGCCAGCTTGCCGTCAAAGCGCAAATAGGCAGTGCTGGCGGCTTGCCCCGCTGCGGGCTGCAGCAGCCAAGTGCCGGCAGGCAAAGCCACAGGCTCTGCGGCGGCAAGGACTGCGGCACTGAAAGATAAAGCTACAGCAGATACCGCGATTTTTTGCATCATTGTCATGCTTTTCTCCTGGAGTGCATTAGCCATTACAGCGGGATGTTGCCGTGTTTGCGCCAAGGGTTTTCCAGCTTTTTGTCTTTGAGCATGACGAGCGAGCGGCAAATGCGTTTGCGCGTTTCGTGCGGCAAGATGACATCGTCGATAAAGCCACGGCTGCCAGCTACGAATGGGTTGGCAAAACGGTCTTTGTATTCCTGCTCTTTAGCAGCGATTTTGGCGGCGTCGCCTTTGTCTTCGCGGAAGATAATTTCTACCGCGCCTTTGGCACCCATCACCGCGATCTCGGCATTAGGCCATGCCAAGTTCACATCGCCGCGCAGGTGTTTTGAACTCATGACATCGTAAGCGCCGCCATAGGCTTTGCGCGTGATGACGGTGATTTTTGGCACCGTGCATTCAGCGTAGGCGTAGAGCAATTTGGCACCGTGTTTGATGATGCCGCCGTATTCTTGTGAAGTGCCGGGCATAAAGCCTGGTACATCGACGAAGGTGACCAGTGGGATGTTGAAAGCATCGCAGAAGCGCACAAAGCGCGCGGCCTTGATGGAGGATTTGATATCCAAGCAGCCTGCCAATACCAAAGGCTGGTTGGCTACTACGCCCACGGTTTGGCCATCCATGCGGGCAAAGCCGATCACGATGTTTTTCGCGTATTCGGGTTGAATTTCAAAGAAGTCGCCGTCATCCACGGTTTTGATGATCAGCTCTTTCATGTCGTAAGGCTGATTCGGGTTGGCAGGCACCAGGGTATCTAGGCTCTTGTCAGCGCGGTCGATAGGGTCGCCGCTAGGGCGCACAGGTGGTTTTTCTTTGTTATTCAGGGGCAGATAGTTGTAGAGGCGGCGCAGCATCAGCAGGGCTTCTACATCGTTTTCAAAGGCCAAATCAGCCACGCCAGATTTGGTGGTGTGGGTGATTGAGCCGCCCAGCTCTTCCGCCGTGACTTCTTCGTGCGTCACGGTTTTGACCACTTCGGGGCCAGTGACGAACATATACGAGCTGTCTTTGACCATGAAGATAAAGTCTGTCATGGCAGGCGAATACACCGCGCCACCAGCCGATGGGCCCATGATCATGGAGATTTGCGGAATCACGCCCGAAGCCATGACATTGCGCTGGAAAATTTCGGCGTAACCGCCCAAGGACGCCACACCCTCTTGAATCCGCGCGCCACCTGAGTCGTTCAGGCCAATCACGGGGGCGCCCACTTTCATAGCTTGATCCATGACTTTACAGATTTTCTCGGCGTGGGCTTCAGACAAAGCGCCGCCAAAAACCGTGAAGTCTTGGCTGAATACAAACACCAAACGGCCATTGATCATGCCGTAGCCCGTGACTACGCCGTCACCTGGGATTTTGTCGTCTTGCATACCAAATTCGGTACAGCGGTGTTCAACAAACATATCCCACTCTTCAAAAGTGCCCTCGTCCAGCAAAATTTCTAAGCGTTCACGCGCAGTCAGCTTGCCTTTTTTATGCTGAGAGTCGATGCGGCGCTGCCCACCACCCATGCGTGCGGCGGCGCGCTTGGCTTCGAGTTGCTCTAGGATTTCTTTCATGGACGGTCCTTTTTAGTCGCAGGTTTTTATAGCAAAAATCGAGTGGAATTTTGCCTTGCTCGCTTGCTGGGCCGCAGCTATAGCTCGCTGAGGATAAGCAAATTTTCAAGCAAGGCGTAAAACCTGCTAATCATACCGTTTTTGCCTACTGCCCCAGCTAGTAAATATTGACTAGGCCTGCAGCGATCAGCCGATACCAGCCCTGACCCTGCCAGTTTGCAAACGGCGTTGAGAATGGGGGCATTTTTCAACAAACAGCCGCGGGCGCAATAGCGATGTGCTTGTGCAATACTTCGCCTCTTATTCCATATTGACACCCTTTTCTTGACTACTATGACGACTGCTGCCGTGCCCACCACCATCCATCGCCAAGACTACGCGCCACCGGCCTGGTTGATAGACAGTGTGGATTTGACTTTTGATTTAGACGCAGCCAAAACCCGAGTCTTGAGCCGCTTGCAAGTGCGCCGCAATCCGGCTGCGGCTGACCAAGCCGCGCCTTTGGTGCTGGACGGCGAGGCCATCAGTCTGGCGCGCGTCATGGTCAATGGACAGGGTTGCTCTTTCCGCACCGAAAACCAAGATCAACGATTGATTCTGGAAAAGCTGCCAGATAGCTGCGAGTTGGAGATTTTTACTGTTTGCAAGCCCGAAGCGAATACCGAGCTGTCTGGGCTTTATGCGAGTCAAGGCTCGCTTGTGACGCAGTGCGAGGCCGAGGGCTTTAGGCGCATAACTTATTTTCTCGATCGTCCCGATGTCATGGCGACTTATACCGTGACGCTACGGGCGGATAAAGCGACTTACCCCGTGCTCCTATCTAACGGCAATTTGTTGGAGCAAGGCGACTTGGAAGGCGGTCGCCATTTTGCACGCTGGCACGACCCGCATAAAAAACCCAGCTATTTGTTTGCACTGGTGGCAGGTAAGCTGGTGTGTCGCGAACAAAAAGTGCGCGCTCGATCAGGTAAAGAGCACTTATTGCAAATTTTTGTCCGGCCAGGTGATTTGGATAAAACCGAGCACGCGATGGCATCACTGATCGCGTCTATCGCTTGGGATGAGTCGCGTTTTGGCTTGAGCCTAGATTTGGAGCGCTTCATGATAGTGGCCACCAGCGACTTCAATATGGGGGCGATGGAAAACAAAGGCCTCAACATTTTTAACACCAAATATGTACTGGCCAACCCCGCCACGGCTACCGATGACGATTACGCCGCGATTGAGTCTGTCATAGGGCATGAGTATTTTCACAACTGGACGGGTAACCGCATTACTTGTCGCGACTGGTTCCAGCTTTCCTTGAAAGAAGGCTTGACCGTCTTCCGTGATCAAGAATTCAGTATGGACATGATGGGTAGCGCCAGTGGCGCTGCCCTGTGTCGCATCAACGATGTGCGCGTGTTGCGCGCCAGCCAATTCAGCGAAGATGCGGGTCCGATGGCACATCCTGTGCGCCCCGATCAATACCAAGAAATCAACAATTTCTATACCGCCACCGTGTATGACAAAGGCGCAGAAGTGGTGCGTATGTACCAAACCTTGCTGGGGCGCGAGGGCTTCCGTAGCGGTATGGATTTGTACTTTGCCCGCCATGATGGCCAAGCCGTCACCTGCGACGATTTCGCGCAGTGCATGGCCGATGCCAACCCGCACAGCCCGCTGGCGCAGCATCTGGACGCTTTTAAGCGCTGGTATGCGCAGGCAGGCACGCCGCGCGTGACTAGCCTAGGGCGCTGGGATGCGGCCAGCCAGACTTACACCTTGAAGCTGAGCCAAAGCTGCCCTGCCACGCCAGAACAAGCGGAAAAACTGCCCTTTGTAATACCCGTGCGCATGGGGCTGCTAGGCGCTGACGGTACTGCCCTGCCGCTGCAATTGGAAGGCGAGGCGGTAGCGGCAGGCACAGAGCGCACGCTGGTGCTGAGCGAGGCTGAGCAATATTTCACTTTTGTCGGTGTGAGCCAAGCGCCTACGCCTTCATTATTTCGAGGTTTCTCAGCACCAATTATTCATATTTCATCGCAGAATCTGCCTGAGCAGCTATTGATTTTGCAGCATGATAAGGATGCTTTTAACCGCTGGGAAGCAGGGCAACAGCTCATGGTGCAGGCAGTTTTGGCGGCTTTGGGGCAAGACGAACTGACCGCAACGCCTTTGCCTGCTGAGTTATTGGCCGTATTGCGCAGCGTATTGCGTGATGAAAGCTTAGATGCAGGTTTGCGCACAGCGATCCTGACCCTGCCCGCTGAAAGCTATTTGGCTGAACAAGTGCAGGTGCTGGATGCGCAAAAACTCCACCGCGTGCGCGAAGCCATGCGTGCGCAGTTGGCGCGTGAATTGCAGGCCGACTGGCAAGCCGTATTGGCGGCGCACAGCGATACGGGCGCTTATGTACCAGAAGCCCGAGCAGCAGGGCGCCGCGCCTTGGCTAATTTGGCTCTATCGGCTATTTGTTTGCAGGCCGTGGCAACAAATGACACAGTGCAGCAGGGCAAAACCCTGCAACGCTTTAAAGATGCCAGCAATATGACAGACCGCTGGGGCGCATTAACAGCCCTGGCCAGCAGCCGTAGTGCATTAGCGCAAGCCGCGTTGGATAAGTTTTACCAGCTCTATAAGGATGAGGCACTGGTGATCGATAAATGGTTTGCGCTGCAAGCGGGTTTGCCCGAAGCCCAGGCCGCCGGCACTGTGCTGCCACAGGTCAAGCAGCTGATGCAACACCCTGCCTTCAACCTGAAAAATCCTAATCGTGCGCGCAGCTTGGTCTTTGCGTACTGCGCCAATGCCGCGGCCTTCCACCGCGCTGATGCGGCGGGTTATGTGTTTTGGGCAGAGCAGGTGCTGGCGTTAGACAGCTTCAATCCGCCTACGGCGGCGCGCTTGGCGCGTATGCTGGAGCGTTGGAGCCGTTTGGCCGAACCACAGCGCAGTGGCGCTTTAGAGGCATTAAAGCGCGTGGCGGCTAAGTCCAGTCTCAGCCGCGATGTGCGTGAAGTGATAGAGCGCGCTTTGCAAAATGTTTGATTTTTCCCTAGCCTAAACATCATTGAAGGAGGCATACCATGCGTTTTCTCTCTAGTTTAATTTTGAGCCTGAGCTTGTTAGTGGGCCTATATTTGGCAGGTCAGCAAATTGGTCAGGGTACGGCGCGCTTTCGTGCAGATAACCGTTCGCTGATAGTCAAAGGCCTGGCCGAACAAGAAGTCAAGGCAGACCTTGCGACTTGGAATATTGCCTTTCGCCGTGCTGGCAACGATTACGCGCAACTGCAGAGCGAAATCAAGGCCGATAAAGAAGCAGTACAGGCGTTTTTGACTAAGCAGGGCTTTACCCCCGCCGAAGTGCAGCAGCAGCCTACACGCACGGTGGATAAATTGACCAATGAATACAGTAATAACCAAGGCGAAGACAAAGCGCGTTTTATTTTGACGGGCAAATACACCGTAAAAAGCAAAAATGTGGATCAGGTTGCCACCGCTTTGGGGCATCTGGATGAATTGCAGGCACAAGGGATTTTGTTAGACAGCGACGGTGGCGCCAACCCTAGCTATGCGCTCACCAATTTCAACGATCAATTACGCCCTTTGCTGCTCGATCAAGCCACCGCCAATGCCAAAGTGACGGCAGACCAAATGGCTAAAAAACTGGGGGTAAAAGTGGGCAAACTGCGTAGCGCCAATCAGGGTGTGATTCAAATTTTTGGCGCAGACCAAGACAGCGAATACGGTGGAGAGGGCGCGATACAAAAAAAACTGCGTGTGGTCAGTACTTTTGAGTTTGATTTGAAATGACGGATTTTGTTCACCTGCGCCTGCACTCCGAATACTCGGTGGTGGACAGCACCCTGCGTGTGGGCGAAGCGGTAGCGGCGGCGGCTAAAGATGGTCAAGGCGCGCTGGCCTTGACGGATTGGAATAACTTGTTTGCTGGGGTCAAGTTTTATAAGGCCGCACGCAGCAAAGGGGTCAAGCCCATTTTGGGCGCTGAGGTCACGATGGAGGGCAGCCCCGGGCAGGCGCTAGCGCAGGGGCAGCAAAGCCGCTTACTGCTGCTGGTGCAAAACCAGCAAGGTTATTTGAATTTATGCGAGTTGCTGGCGCGAGCCTGGACGCAAAGCGCCCAGCCCTTGAGTGCCGCTTTGACTTGGGAGAGTTTGGCTGAATTAAGCGCTGGTTTGATCGTGCTCTCGGGCGCAAGTGCGGGGCTGGTGGGGCAGGCGCTGTTGGCGGGCGATGAGTCGCGCGCTGCCGAGTTGGCGCTGCAGCTGGCGCAATGGTTTCCGCATCGCTTCTATCTGGAAGTGCAGCGCGCAGGTCGCCCTGGTGACGAAGTGCATACTGCCGCCTGTGCCCAATTGGCTGCGCGCCTGCAACTGCCCCTGGTGGCAACGCATCCCGTACAGTTTTTGCAAGAAGCGGATTTTGAGGCGCATGAAACCCGTATTTGCATTGCTGATGGCGAGATGGTCGCAGACCCCAAACGGGTCAAACGCTTCAGCCCACAGCAGTACTTCGCAAGTCGCGCTGATATGCAGGCGCGCTTTGCTGACCTGCCAAGCGCTTTGGCCAATTCAGTAGAAATTGCCAAACGCTGTTCCCTTACCCTGACTTTAGGGCAATCACGCCTGCCTGATTACCCCATACCCTTGGTGGATGGCAGGCAAATGGGCGAAGAAGAATACTTTCGTTATGCCGCGCATGAAGGATTGAAGGAGCGCCTCCAGCATCTCTACCCCCATGCCGAGATGCGCGAGAAGCAGCGTCCGCGCTATGAAGAGCGTTTGAACTTTGAGCTCGAAACTATCATTAACATGAAGTTTCCAGGCTATTTCCTCATCGTTTCTGACTTTATCCAATGGGCCAAAACACACGGCTGCCCAGTTGGCCCAGGGCGTGGTTCTGGTGCAGGTTCCTTGGTGGCCTATGTGCTCAAAATTACCGATTTGGACCCCCTGCAATACGGCCTGCTGTTCGAGCGCTTTTTGAACCCTGAACGCGTCTCCATGCCCGACTTCGATATTGACTTTTGCCAAAGCAATCGCGATCGCGTGATTGATTATGTGAAAGACAAATATGGCCGCAACGCGGTCAGCCAAATTGCCACTTTCGGCACGATGGCTGCCCGTGGGGTGGTTCGCGATGTCGGGCGGGTGCTGGAGATGTCTTACGGTTTTTGCAACGAGATCACTAAACTCATTCCCAATAAACCTGGTCTGAATGTGACGCTGGCCAAGCCGCCCGCTGTAAAAGAGCCAGGCGATAAATACACCTATGCCAGTGAGGCCGAGCCGATTTTGGCTGAGCGCGAAGCCAAAGAAGAACAGGTGCAAAGGCTGATGGAAATGGCGCGCAAGCTCGAAGGCTTGACGCGCAATATCGGGATGCACGCGGGCGGGGTGTTGATCGCGCCTGGCAAGCTCACTGACTTTTGCCCGCTATACCAACAGCCAGGATCAGACTCGGCGGTGAGTCAGTTTGATAAAGACGATGTAGAAGCCGCAGGCTTGGTCAAATTCGACTTTTTAGGTCTGGCTACGCTGACGATTTTAGAGATTGCCCGTAACCATATCCGTGCCCGCTACAAAGGCATGGAAAACTTTGCTTATGAGGAGCTGGCGCTAACGGATAAAAAAGTCTATAGCGAGATTTTTAGCGCAGGTTTGACCGAAGCGGTGTTTCAGTTTGAGTCGGCAGGCATGCAAAAGCTGCTGAAACAAGCCAAGCCAGATCGCTTTGAAGACTTGATCGCCTTAAACGCCCTGTATCGCCCAGGGCCTATGGACAACATCCCAGACTTTATTGCAGGCAAGCGCGACCCCGCGGCGGTGCATTACCCGCACCCCATGCTCGAAGGTATTTTGCGTGAAACCTACGGCATCATGGTGTATCAGGAACAGGTGATGCAGGCAGCGCAAATTTTGGGTGGCTACTCCCTGGGTGGCGCCGATATGTTGCGCCGTGCCATGGGTAAAAAGAAGGCCGAGGAAATGGCTGAGCATCGCGCGATCTTCCGCGCAGGGGCAGCCAAAAACGGTATTGAAGAGCAGCGTGCCGACGAAATTTTCGATTTAATGGAAAAGTTCGCAGGCTATGGTTTTAACAAATCGCATGCGGCAGCTTATTCCCTTCTCGCTTACCACACCGCTTGGCTGAAAACCCATTACCCCGCCGAGTTTTACTGCGGCAATATGACGGTGGAAATGGGCAATACCGATAAGCTGCAAGTCTTGGTGGAAGATGCCACGCGCCGCTTTGGTATCACTTTTGAGTTGCCTGATATCAATCGTGGTGAATACGCCTTTATACCCGTGAGCGAAAAAGTGGTGCGTTATGGTTTGGGCGCTATCAAAGGCACGGGCGAGCAAGCGATTGAAGCCATTGTGCGTGAACGCCAAACGGGTGGCGATTACCGTTCATTTTTTGATTTCATGGGGCGCTTAGATCGCAGCAAAGTCAACAAACGCACGGTAGAAGCCTTGGTCAATGCGGGCGCGTTTGATAGCCTGCATTTGTGTCGCGCTTCACTGCTGGCTTCGGTGGATAAAGGCATGGCTTATGCCCAAGCGCAAGAAGCCAGTGTCCACCAAGGTGGTTTGTTTGATTTTGATGGCGGCAGTGAAGACGCGCATAGCTTTGCACCTGAGCTCGAAAGCGCCAGCCCCTGGGATATGCGGCAAAAACTGGCGCAAGAAAAAGCCGCCTTGGGCTTTCACCTCTCAGGCCATTTGTTTGATGCGCTGGCCTTGGAAGTGCGTCAATTTGCGCCCACACGCATCAGCGATCTGGCCGATAGCCGCGAGGAAGTGACGATTGCGGGCATCGTGCGCGAGAAACGCTATATCAATACTGCGCGTGGCAAATTATTGGTGGTGCTGCTAGACGATAAAAGTGCCTGCATGGAAGTGGCCTTGCCACAAAAGGGCGATGACAGCCAAGCTGACGAGGCCATAGTCGAAGACTATTTGCTGGTGGTGCAGGGCACTTGTCGCTTCGACAAATTCAGCGACGGCCTGCGCTTTAGTGCCAAACGCTACTTCGATCTGCCCAGTGCGCGTGCTAGCTATGGCAAATACCTGCGGGTTTGCAGCCCAGGTGCGCCGCAACGCTTGCCCGATGTGGCGCGTTTATTGCGCGAATTCCCTGCAGTCACAGTTTTGGCTGACGATGGCTATGAAAGCAAGCTAGGTCTGCCCCTGCGTTTTGAGATTGCAGGCGCTGGCAGTAAAGGCTGTGTGCAACTGCCCAGCCACCACCGTTTCTGGCCTAGCGATGCTGCTTTGGCCGCATGGATGCTGGAAGTGCAGGGCGCGCAAACGCAAATTGTTTACAGGGCGCAAGAGGCATAAAGGCGCACATTGTGTTGGGGTTTGGACATCAAAGGTGAAGCGATGCACGGTTTTATCGTTACAGGTACCGATACTGGCGTGGGTAAAAGCCTAGTTAGTGCGGCTTTGCTATGGCGCTTGCGGCAACGCTTTGCACGCGTTGCTGGCTATAAGCCCATAGCCGCCGGCTGCGAAGCCGATGGCAGCAACGAAGATGTAGAGCTGCTGCGTCAATTCAGCCAGCCGGTTTTGACGGCGCAGCAGTCCTGTACTTATTTGCTGCGCAGCGCCTGCGCCCCGCATTTGGCCGCGCTAGAGCAAGACCTTCAGCTGCAAAGTGCGCCAATAGTGCAAGCTGCAGTGGATTTGGCGGCGCAAAGCGATGCCTTGGTGGTGGAAGGCGCAGGCGGCCTGCTGGTGCCACTGTCTGTGCATCCACGCTTGGATACCGCCGAGGTGTTTGCGCAAATCCACCTAGCCTTAAAACTGCCGGTGGTGCTGGTGGTGGGTATGCGTTTGGGCTGCATCAATCATGCTTTGTTGACGGCTGAGGTCTTGGCTGCACGAGGCTTGCCATTGGCCGCCTGGGTGGCCAACTGTATCGAAGCGGATATGCCGTATTTAGATGACAACATCCTCACGCTGCAGGCGCTTTTGCCCGCGCCCTTATTGGGCATGGTGCCGTTTATGCCCGATTTGCCTGTGCATGAGAGGGTGCTACAAGCGGCTCAAGGTTTACAAACCGTGTCCTTGGCATGATTTTTACTACAAAAATCAAAGCTGCCCAGGCAGGTTTGGCGGCTTAAAACACTGTTTTTTCATATAATTCCTACTGTTTTTATCCTCCAGTTGTTCTTGACTGCTGCCATGTCAGATGACCGCATTGCCCTGTGCTCCAGCGCCGATTTACGCGATGGTGGGCTGGCCGTCTCTTTTGATGTGGTTTTTGGTGGGCAAACCTGCCCCGCTTTTGCCGTGCGTTACCACGGCGCTGTGTATGCCTATGTCAATCGCTGTAGCCATGTGGCCTTGGAGCTCGATTGGCAGCCGAATAAAGTGTTTGATGCCAGCGGCTGCTATCTGGTGTGCGCCAATCACGGTGCCATCTTCGCCCCAGATACTGGGGCTTGCTTAGGTGGGCCTGGGCGCGGACCCTTGCAAAAAATCCTGTGTTCTGAAGAAAACGGGCGCGTCTATTGGCATACTGCTTGGAATCTGCGCCCTCCTTTATTTTGATTTGCGACTTCACTCTAGTTTTTCACCACTGAGCCTCTATGGACGATTATTCAGCACCCCCCACCTCAAAAACCAGTGCCCATAACGGCAGTTGGGAGCGCGCCGCGATTGAAAAATTGCTGCTGGCGCAAGTGAGCGAAGCCAAAGCCAACCGCCGTTGGCGCATCGTCAAAAGTCTGTTGTGGATGCTCTTGTTGGCTGCTTTTATTTATGCACTTGTGCTTGGCAACCCTGAAACCAATCGCGCCAAATTACACAGCGCGCCGCACACGGCTTTGGTGTCGATACAGGGCGAAATTGGCCCAGATGCCGAGGCCAATGCCGATAGTTTGCTGCCCGCCCTGCGTGACGCGTTTGAAGCCAGCGGCTCCAAAGCGGTGGTGCTGCGCATCAATTCACCTGGTGGCAGCCCTGTGCAGGCTGGCATGATCAACGACGAAATCCGCCGACTCAAAGCCAAACATCAGAAAAAAGTCATTGTGGTGGTGGATGAGATGTGCGCCTCGGCGGCCTATTACATAGCCGTTGCCGCCGACGAGATTTATGTTGATAAAGCCTCGTTGGTGGGCAGCATCGGTGTACTGATGGACGGCTTTGGCTTTACCGGCACGATGGAAAAATTGGGTGTGCAGCGCCGCTTGCTGACTGCCGGCGCAGACAAAGGCATGTTAGACCCCTTCAGCCCCGAAAACCCCGAGCACATTGCCCACGCGCAGCAAATGCTGGATGAAATACACCAGCAATTCATCACCGTGGTCAAAGATGGCCGTGGCAGCCGCCTGCCAGCTGATGCCGATGTTTTCACAGGCAAATTCTGGACAGGTCAGGACGCGATCAAATTGGGGCTGGCCGATAAACTCGGCAGCTTGGATCAAGTGGCACGGGATGTCGTCAAAGCTGAAGACATCATCGACTACAGCCCGAGCGAAAACATGGCCGAACGCCTAGCGAAGAAATTGGGCGCAGGCATGGGCGAGAGCATGGCGCACACCTTGGGTTTGCAACCTAGCTTGCGTTAAATGGCGATGGGCGCAGGCAGCAGTTTTGAACAGGCTTTGTTGGATGACTATCTGCGCCATATCGCTACCGAAAAGCGCCTAGCCGAACGCACCCAGTTGCTGTATCTGCATGATTTGCAGCGCCTCGCTGAGTTTGCCCAAGCAGAAGGCATAGCCCCAAGCCAAGCACAAAACTTTCATCTGCGTGCATGGATAGCCACGCTGCACGCGCAAGGAGCCAGCCCGCGCACCTTGGCGCTGACGCTTTCGGTCTGGCGTGCTTGGTATAGCTGGTTGGGCATCAACGGCCATATCAAGGCCAATCCTTGTACCGGGCTACGCCCGCCCAAACGCGCCCAAACCTTGCCCAAAGCCTTGGCCGTGGACGAGGCCATGACTTTGGCGGATTACGCCTGTAAGCAGGCCGAAAGTGCCAGCAGCGCAGATGCACCTATTGCTTGGCGCGACGCGGCCATGGTGGAGTTGCTCTACGGCAGCGGCCTGCGCGTGAGCGAGCTGCTGAATTTAGATGTGCAGGCCAGCAGCGCAGGTCTGGCTGCTGGGCGTGGCTGGATCGATAACGCCGCAGCCGAAGTGCATGTGCAGGGCAAAGGCAGTAAACGCCGCAGCGCCCCCGTGGGTAGGAAAAGTTTGCTTGCCTTGCAACGCTATGCGGCATTGCGTGCAGATTTACAGCCCAAAGACGGTGAAATGGCCTTGTTCTTGGGCGCTAGAGGCGCTCGTATCAGCACCACTGCTATTTGGCAAATGTTAAAAAAACTCTCGCTCGCCAGTGGTCTGCCGATACGGGTACATGCCCATGTGCTGCGCCACAGTTTTGCCAGTCATGTGCTCCAATCCAGTGGTGATTTGCGGGCGGTGCAAGAGCTGCTGGGGCACGCCAATATCCGCACCACGCAGATTTATACGCGCCTAGATTTCCAGCATTTGGCGCAGACTTATGACGCGGCTCACCCTAGGGCAAAAAAATAATTCTGCGGGTGAGGTCAGTTTTTGCGTGCCAGCAGCATGCAGTCGCCATAACTGAAAAAACGGTATTTTTGCGCAATCGCATGCTGATACAAAGCCATGATATGCGCGTGGCCTGCCAGTGCAGACACCAGCATCATCAGCGTGCTGCGCGGCAGGTGAAAATTAGTCAGCAGCATATCTACCACCTGCCAATCAAAACCTGGGGTAATGAAGATATTGGTATCGCCATTCGTTTGCCCTGTTTTTGCCCAACTCTCCAGCGTGCGCACCGTGGTGGTGCCCACAGCCAGCACGCGCCCACCCCGTGCCCGAGTGCGGGCGATAGCGTCTATCGTGGCTTGCGGCATGTGATAGCGCTCGTGGTGCATCACATGTGCAGATAAATCCTCGCTTTTTACCGGCTGGAAGGTGCCTGCGCCCACATGCAGGGTGACGAAGGCGCGCTCCACGCCCATAGCGGCCAGGGCTTGCAGCGTGGCCTCATCAAAATGCAGCGATGCCGTGGGCGCAGCCACCGCGCCGGGGTTTTGCGCAAATACGGTTTGGTAACGGCGCTCGTCCTCGGCTGCATCGGCATGCTCGATATAGGGCGGCAGCGGCACATGGCCGTGCTTGGCCATCAATTCATAGGCATCGTCGCTGAGCTCTAGGCGGAAAATCTGCCCGTCTGCGTCAGGCCAGCGCCCCAGCAAGGTGGCGGTATAGCCGCCATCCATATGCAGCACGCCGCCCAGGGCAGGTTTTTTGCTCACCTTCATATGCGCGGCCACGATGCGGTTTTCTTCGCCTGCCGCGTTTTTGTCTGTCAATACGCGCTCTATCAGCAACTCCACTTTGCCGCCGCTGGCCTTTTGTCCAAATAGCCGCGCTTTCACCACCTGGGTATCGTTGAATACGATCAGGTCACCCGCCCGCAACAAACTGGGCAGTTCGGTAAAGCGCCTATCTACCGCCACCGCGCCGCGCCCATCCAGCAGGCGCGATCCTGTACGCTCTGCAGCGGGGTGCTGGGCGATCAGTTCGGGTGGCAGTGCAAAATCAAAATCGGCCGTGGTGTAGCTAGGGGCGGCTTGAGGTGGAGTGTGCTGCATAGAGTGCGCAAGTATAGGCAAAGCCAGGAGGGGAAACACTGCGGCGATAATCGCCCCCATGTCACTTTTTTCCTTTATCAAACGCAAGCTGGGCGTAGGCGCTGATGGTGCGCCCGCAGAAGCCGCTGCTGCAGCCCTTCCAGCACAAACAAGCAGCCCTGCAGAAATAGCAGTCAAAACGGATATTCAGGCCGCAGAATCTGCCCTGGCAGCTCCTGTTTCTGTAGTAAAACAGGCAAGCCCAAACCCCATAACTGCGCCCGCTGCAGCCCGTATTACTTGGGTAGAAAAGCTCAAAACAGGGCTGAAGAAAACCAGTAGCGCGCTCTCGCAGGTTTTCACTGGGCAAAAAATTGACGATGAGCTGTTTGAGCAATTGGAAGAAGCCCTGCTGCTGTCTGATGCTGGCAATGCCGCTACCCAGCATTTATTGCAAGTGGTGCAGGCACGGGTGAAAGAGGAAAAACCTGAAAGTCCGTATCAAATTCAGGGCTATCTGATTACCGCCTTTTGGGATTTGCTGCGCCCGCTGGAGCGCCCACTAGAAATAGGCGCACACCAGCCTACCGTGATGATGATAGCTGGCGTCAATGGCGCGGGTAAAACCACCACCATAGGCAAACTCACCAAGCATTTAAGCGACGCGGGGCAAAGCGTGATTTTGGCTGCGGGCGACACCTTCCGCGCTGCCGCGCGCGAGCAACTGGGCGTGTGGGCCGATCGCAACAGCGTGGAAATCATCAGCCAAACTGGGGGCGATCCTGCTGCGGTCAGCTTTGATGCGGTCTCAGCCGGTAAAGCGCGTGCCAAAGATGTGGTGATGATAGACACCGCAGGGCGCTTGCCGACGCAGTTGCATTTGATGGAAGAGATCAAAAAGGTCAAGCGCGTGATTGCCAAGGCCGATGCCAGCGCCCCGCACGAGGTGCTGCTAGTGATAGACGGCAACACCGGGCAAAACGCGCTGGCGCAAGTCAAGGCTTTTGACGAGGCGCTGGATTTGACGGGGCTGGTCATTACTAAATTAGACGGCACGGCCAAGGGCGGTGTAGTGGCAGCCATTGCGATTTGGGCGGTGGAGCGCAACAAGCGCAAGCCAGAACTGCCGCCGCTGGCGGTGTACTTCATCGGCGTGGGCGAAGGCATAGAAGATTTGCAAACATTCCGCGCTAATGAATTCGCTCAGGCCATGCTGGGCTAAAACCTAGGATGCGCCGCGCTACACTTCACCAAAAATTTCATCCGCGATTCCAACTCCATGAACATCACCGTCCACACCACTGCCCGCACCCTGCCAGCCGCTATTCGCCAGTCTTGCGCCCAATACGCTGACCGCCCCGCCATCATCGACGGCGATTACCGCGCAACCTATGCTCAGTTACTGCCGCAAATTGAACAAGCCGCTAGTGCTTTGATTGCCTTGGGCGTACAAGCGGGCGAGCGTGTCGCGGTTTGGGCGCCCAATGTGTATGAATGGATCATTGCTGCCTGCGGCACGCATATGGCGGGCGCGGTGCTGGTGCCCATCAATACCCGCATGAAGGGGCTGGAAGCCAACGATATTTTGGAACGCAGCGGCTGCAAAGTCTTGTTCTCAGTCGGCGACTTTTTGGGTAGCTATTACCCCGACATGATTGCCGATGGCCGCCCGGCTAGCCTGGAGCACATTATCGTGCTGCGCCAAGCGCCTAAAAACCCCAGCGAATTGAGCTGGGAGGGCTTCCTCGCTCGCAGCACAGCAGCAACACTGGCGCAAGTCAGTCAACGCGAAGCGGCGCTGCAAGGCGGCGATATGGCCGATTTGATGTTTACCAGCGGCACCACGGGCAAACCCAAGGGCGTGAAGTTGGGGCACGAGGCCAGCATCCGCACCATTGCCGAATGGGCGCGTGTGGTGGGCTTGGTCGCGGGTGACCACTTCCTCATCATCAACCCTTTCTTCCACACCTTTGGCTATAAAGCTGGCTGGCTGGCTGCGCTTTTGCATGGTGCCACCATCTATCCGCATCAGGTGTTTGATGCTGCCACGGTGCTGCAACGCATACAAGACGAAAAAATCACCTTTTTGCCAGGGCCGCCTACGCTGTTTCTCACCATGCTGGCGCATGAAAAATTGAAGGATTACGATATTTCTTCGCTCAACGCCACTGTCACTGGCGCGGCCACCGTGCCGCCTGTGCTGATTGCGCAAATGCGCGATGTGCTGGGCTTTAAAAAAGTCACCACCGCTTATGGGCAAACCGAATGTTCGGGCTTTGGCACCCTGTGCGACCCCGAAGACAGCGTGGAAACCGTGGCCAATTACTGCGGCAAAGCCTTGCCTGGCACAGAAATCAAAATCGTTGATGAGCACGGCCAAACTTTGCCTCCAGGCGAAAACGGCGAGCTGCTGATCAAGGGTTTTAATGTCATGCTGGGTTATTTTGACGATGAAAAGGCCACGGCGGAAACCATCAAAGACGGCTGGCTGCACACGGGTGATGTCGGTGTGCTCAATGAAAAGGGGTATTTGAAAATCACCGATCGCCTGAAAGACATGTTCATCGTGGGCGGTTTTAATTGCTACCCCGCTGAGATTGAACGGCTGATGGCTTCCCACCCCGATATTGCCCAAGTGGCCGTGCTGGGTGTGCCCGACGAGCGCATGGGTGAAGTTGGCGTCGCCTGCGTCATCATGAAAGCTGGCCGCCAGTTTGATGCCAAGGCGCTGCACGCTTGGTGCCGCGACAATATGGCCAATTACAAAGTGCCGCGCCACTTTTTGGCTTTTGATGCCTTCCCGCTCAATGCCTCGGGCAAAGTGCTGAAAAAAGACCTGAAAGTGCAGGTCTTGGAGCGTTTAGCGGTCTAATTTCGGTTTGCCGGACTGAAGTCCGACCTACTGGGTTCAAGGACATGCGTAGGTCGGGATTTATCCCGACGATGGGCAGTCAGACTGAAGTCCAGCCTATTTCAAAAAAGTGAGCTGCTCAGGCAGTTTTGACGGCCTAAAACCCCAAAAATGCCCTAAAAAACGCCCAAGCTGCCAGCCCCCATACCAAGGCGGTGTATAGGCTGGCCACAAATACTGCGGCTGAGCCTAAATCTTTTGCCATGCCCGACAATGGGTGGTGCTCTAGGCCTATGCGGTCGATGGCGGTTTCAATCGCCGTGTTCAGCAGCTCCACCACCATCAGCAACACGCCTGTGGACAGCAGCAGGGCGAATTCCACCCAGTTTTTGCCCAGATAAAACGCCGCAGGCAGCATCAGGGCGAATAAAAACACCTCTAGCCGAAAAGCGGGCGTGCCTGCCCAAGCGGCTTTTAAACCCGCAATGGAATACAAAGCTGCGTGCCATAGGCGTTGGAGGCCTTTGCGCTGCTTTTGCGGATTGACTGGGCTGGTGTCTGGGGCTGGGGGGGCGGCTTGCTTCATAGGGCAGTGATGGTAAGCGTAAAAAGCCAAGGCATAAGGCATAAGACATAAGGCAAACGCAAAAGGCAAGCGCACAAGGTAACAAAAAAAGCGCGAATCTGGGCTGCGACGCGGCGTGTCGTGGCTGCAATCTAGCATC
>CAZSPW010000016.1:21906-23088 GCA_964608575.1 uncultured Burkholderiaceae bacterium
AAAAAAGCGCGAATCTGGGCTGCGACGCGGCGTGTCGTGGCTGCAATCTAGCATCTCACCCCCATCTAAGCCCCATCCCAGCCTTTATGATTGGCCCCTTATGCCCAAGAAAAAACACCCCTCTGCTGAGGAAAGCCTCAGCCAAGCCGATATTGATGCCCAGCCCTTTATGGCTGACGAAGACGACGCGCCCTATATCGCGCCCGAAGACTTTGCCAGCGATGATGATGCGGCTATGCCTTGGCTCAATGCCGAGCCTGCACCTGCCGAGGCGCCTGTGGCTGCCAAAAAAACGGCGCGTAAAACCGTCAGCAAAACGCCTAGCGCGGCTGTGGCCAAATACCGCGCGCAGCAACAGGCGGGCGACGGCCTGCCCACCCCTAACAGTTTGAGCCTGAGCAGCATCCCCGATGCTCAAATCGCGCAGCTGCGTATTCCGCCGCATTCGCTGGAGGCAGAAAGCTCGGTACTCGGCGGCTTGCTGCTGGATAACCACGCCTGGGAAAACATTGGCGATTTGCTCAAAGAAGACGATTTTTATCGCTATGAACACCGCCTGATTTATGGCGCGATTGCCGCCCTCATCAATGGCAGCAAGCCAGCCGATGTCATCACGGTGTTTGAAGCCCTGCAACGCAAAGGCAAGGCCGAAGAAGCGGGCAGCCTGCCTTACCTCAACAGCCTAGCGCAATTTGTGCCCAGCGCCAGCAATATCCGCCGTTACGCCGAAATCGTGCGCGAACGCAGCATCTTGCGCCAATTGGTCAGCGCCAGCGATGAAATTTCTACCCGCGCCTTCAATACCCAAGGTCTGGAAGTAGCCAAGGTGCTGGACGAAGCCGAGCAGAAAATCTTCAAAATCGGCGAAGAATCCTCGCGCATGAAGCAGGGCTTCATCAAGATGGACAGCCTGGTCGTTGATTTGATGGACAAGGTGCAGGAACTATCGGAAAACCCCAACGATGTCACGGGCGTGCCTACAGGCTTTTACGATTTAGACCGCATGACCAGTGGTCTGCAAGCGGGCGATTTGGTGATTTTGGCGGCGCGCCCTTCTATGGGTAAAACCTCGCTGGCCATCAATATCGCCGAGCATGTGGCCTTGAATGAAGGCATGCCTGTGGCCGTGTTTTCTATGGAGATGGGCGCGGCGCAGTTGGCGGTGCGTATCGTCGGCTCCAT
>CAZSPW010000017.1:0-22170 GCA_964608575.1 uncultured Burkholderiaceae bacterium
AACGCCGCATACCCCCATGAATTAGGGACAATACTAGGATATAGGCATCAGCCTTCTGACATCATCGGTTAAAATAGCAGGCCACGACAAAACCAAAAGCAAGGGCATAGGGATAGGCTAAGCGCAGCCACACACGCCAGTAACGATGAACTGGCTCTTTTTTCCCTTTTTTGCTTCTGTGCTTGGGGTTTTGGCTTACAGATCGCACCTCCCTACTCACACTCCACTGAAAGAAGTCCACCACCATGCCTGTAGTACTGAATAAAGCCCTGCCCGAATTTGAAGCCAAAGCCACCAACGACATCACGGTTACCAACACCAGTCACCACGGCAAAATACTGGTTTTGTTTTTCTATCCCAAAGACCACACCCCAGGCTGCACCACCGAAGCCATGGAGTTCCGTGACAAATACAAAGATTTTGTCAAAGCTGGCGCCGAAGTCTTTGGTGTCAGCCGCGACAACATGAAATCACACGACGATTTCAAAGCCAAGCTGGAATTGCCGTTTGAATTGGTTTCTGACAATGACGAAAAACTCTGCCACGGCTTTGGCGTCGTCAAAAACAAAATCATGTACGGCAAAAAAGTCAAAGGCATTGAGCGTTCAACTTTCTTGGTCGATGCCAATGGGATTCTGCGTCAAGAGTGGCGCGGCCTCAAAGTACCTGGCCATGTAGATGAAGTCTTAAAAGCCGTCAAAGCCCTGAAAAAATCCAGTGCCGCAGCTGCCAAAGCAGCAAAAACAGCCGCAGCAGAGCAACCCGCCGAACAAGAGGCCGCCTAAAAACAGCTAAAAAAGCCTGCTATATTGCAGGCGTGCCTGACATCAAGCTTTTTCGACCTCATTAGCCGCACGACCTGCCCGCAGGTCTGGCGGCTTTTTGTTTTTTGCACAATAGTCGGATAACAAGCCTTCCCATAGCTTTTTCGAAGTGGAACCATCATGCCTTTGCCCCCAGCCCCAGCCAAACGCGCCGCTTTAATCGACCCTGCAGCTTACGAAGTCAAGGCCGCCAAGAAAAAAAGCAAAGTGGCCAGCGCCACGCCCCATGATTTACCTAGTGCAAGCTTGGCCGTATCAGCCACAAGCAGCAGCACAAAACGCCATGTAGATAAGAAAAATAAAAGCCTCGCAGCAAAAAACCAGGCTAGTGCCCCAGCGGTGCCCATGCCGCCGACCACAAGCGCTGGAGCTGGGCGCAAAAAAACCATGCCGCAAAGCCAAGCTGGACGCCTTTTTGTGCTGGACACCAATGTGCTACTGCACGACCCGACCAGCCTGTTTCGCTTTGAAGAGCATGATATTTACTTACCCATGATCGTGCTGGAAGAGCTAGACGGGCACAAGCGCGGCATGACGGAGGTGGCGCGCAATGCGCGCCAAGTCAGCCGCACGCTAGACCAGCTCGCTGCCAGCGGAGGTGATATCGCGCATGGTTTGCCCTTGTCCATTTTGGGGCACAGCACCGCTACGGGTCGTTTATTTTTTCAAACCGTCCCCTTAAACGCCAATTTGCCTGCAGCCCTACCCCAAGGGAAAGCCGATAACCAAATTTTGGGAGTAGTGGCAGCTTTGCAAGCTGCAGTGCAAGAAAAAAGCAGCTTTACCACCGCCAAAGAGGCCGTTTTGGTGTCTAAAGACATCAATATGCGCGTCAAAGCGCGCGCGCTATGCTTGCCTGCTGAAGACTATCAAAACGACAAAGTACTGGAAGACGGCGATGTGCTGTTCAGCGGCGCGCTCGCTCTGCCCCTAGATTTCTGGAGCAAACAGGGCAAAAGCGTAGAAAGCTGGAACCAAGACGGCTACGCCTGGTACAAAGTCACGGGCAACTTTGTCGCCGATTGGTATCTCAACCAATTTGTGTACTTAGAAGCGCCAGAGGAAAAGCCGTTTTATGCCCGCGTGGCAGAAATTCGCGGCGACACCGCGGTGCTGAAAACCCTGCGCGACTTTACCCACAGCAAAAACAATGCCTGGGGCATCACGGCGCGCAACCGCGAGCAAAACTTTGCCCTGAATTTACTGACCGACCCCGATATTGATTTAGTGACTATGGCGGGCAATGCAGGTACGGGCAAAACATTGCTGACCTTAGCCGCTGGTTTGACACAAGTGCTCGATAGCCGCCGTTATAGCGAAATTGTGATGACCCGCGCCACCGTGAATGTAGGTGACGACATAGGCTTTTTGCCTGGCACCGAGGAAGAAAAAATGGGCCCTTGGATGGGGGCGCTGGACGACAACCTCGAATTCCTCGCCAAAAACGACAGCGGCAGCGGTGGCGCTGGCGAATGGGGGCGCGCTGCGACCAATGATTTAATACGCGCCAAAATCAAAATCAAAAGCCTGAACTTCATGCGCGGGCGCACTTTTATCAATAAATTTCTCATCATTGATGAGGCACAAAACCTCACGCCCAAGCAAATCAAAACCTTGATCACGCGTGCGGGTCCTGGCACCAAGATTGTCTGTATGGGCAATCTGGCGCAAATCGACACGCCTTATCTAACCGAGGGTTCCTCGGGCTTAACTTATCTGATCGACCGCTTCAAAGGTTGGAGCCACAGCGGCCACATCACCTTGGCGCGCGGCGAACGCTCGCGCTTGGCTGATTACGCCAGCGATATTTTGTAAAACCAGCTATGCCCATCCGTGAACTGCCAGACGAACTTATCAGCCAAATCGCTGCGGGCGAGGTCATTGAGCGCCCCGCCTCCGTGGTGCGCGAGCTGGTGGACAACGCGCTGGACGCGGGCGCGACGCAAATCACCCTGCGCCTCTTGGCTGGCGGGGTGCGCGCCATCGTGGTGGAAGACGATGGCAGCGGCATCGACGCGGCCGAACTGCCGCTGGCCTTCAAACGCCACGCCACCAGCAAAATCCAAGACCTGCACGATTTGGAAAGCGTGGCGACCATGGGTTTTCGTGGTGAGGCGCTGGCGGCTATCAATTCAGTCGCTGCCTGCGCTATCTCCAGCAAGCGAGCCGATGCCGAACACGCTTGGCTAATGGATGGGCGCACAGGCGAGATCAGCATCAGCAGCCGCAGCACGGGCACCACGGTAGAAGTCAAAGAGCTGTTTTTCAGCGTGCCGGCGCGGCGTAAATTCTTAAAAAGTGACAACACCGAACTCGCGCACTGCGTCGAAACTGTACGCCGCCACGCCCTGGTGCGCCCTGCCGTCGGTTTTGCCATTTGGCACGAAGGCAAGCTGATCGAGCAATGGCGGCCAGGCAGCTTGGCCGAGCGCGTGGGCGCGGTGCTGGGGCAAGATTTCATAGCCCATGCCCTGCCGATTAGTTATGAATTGGCAACTGATTTTGGCGGCATCCGCGTGCACGGCTTTGCAGGTCTGCCCGATGTCGCGCGCAGCCGCGCTGATCAGCAATATGCCTTTGTCAATGGCCGCTTTGTGCGCGACAAAACCATAGCCCACGCGGTGCGCAATGCCTACGAAGATGTATTGCACGGGCACAAGCACCCCGTATTCGTACTGTTTATCGAGCTAGAACCCACGCGCGTGGATGTGAATGTGCATCCCACCAAAATCGAGGTGCGTTTTCGTGACAGCGGCGCCATCCACCAAGCCGTGCGCAATGCCCTGCTCTCGGCCTTATCAGCGCCGCGCACAGGGCGCGAGGCCACTGCAGTCGTAGCAAGCACAGAAGCGCCTAGCAGCAGCAAGCCCGGCTTTCAATACCCTGCCCCCACGGCCTACACTGCGCCACAAACGGCCTGGAAAGTGCGCGATATGGAAATGCTTTGGGGTGGCTTCAGCACTCCAACAGCAGAATTCACCACTATCAAAAAAGAAGCTGCCCAGGCAGAATCCACGGCTCAAAAACCCGATTTAATATTAGAAAACCCACTATTTGGCGGCTTTAGTGGTTTTGGTGGCTTGGGCGATTTTGCTGGGGCTAGGGGTTTGGATAGCAGCGTGATGCAGGCCACACCTTGGCATGATGCGCACGATTTGCGCGATCCGCTGCTGACTGCGCCAGCCGTGCTAGAGCCAGCCGCGGCCACCGCCGAAGGCGATGAGCACACCATTTGGCCATTAGGCCGCGCCATTGCGCAACTGCACGGCATTTACATCTTGGCGGAAAACGCCCAGGGCTTGGTTCTCGTGGATATGCACGCCGCGCACGAGCGCGTGGTGTACGAGCAGCTCAAAACCAGCATGGCCAGCCAGAAAATCAGCAGCCAACCGCTGCTTCTGCCCATGAGTTTTGCCGCTACACCAGCCGAAATAGCCTGCGCTGAAAGCCATGCATCCACCCTGGCCGCGCTAGGCTTAGACATCGGCCCTTTAAGCGCCAAAACCCTGGCTATCCGCGCCATCCCCAGCGCCCTGGCAGGCGGCAATGCCGTCGATTTAGCCCGCAGCGTGCTGGCGGAACTGGCCGAACACGACGCAGCCAGCGTGCTGCAACGCGCACAAAACGAGATTTTGGCCACCATGGCCTGCCACGGCGCGGTGCGCGCCAACCGCCAACTCACCCTGCACGAAATGAACGCCCTGCTACGCCAGATGGAAGCCACGGAACGCGCCGACCAATGCAACCACGGCCGCCCCACCTGGAAGGCGCTATCGCTGAAAGAATTGGATGCGCTGTTTTTACGCGGGCAGTAAGCCCACTTGCCATGCGCTTTGACATCATCACCCTATTTCCTGAACTGTTCACGCCCTTCTTCAATAGTGGCATCAATCGCCGCGCCTTTGCCGTGGGCGCAAACGGCGCTGCGCCGCCAATCGAAGTACAGCTGCACAACCCACGCGACTTTGCCAGCGGCAATTACCGCCGTGTGGATGACCGCCCTTTTGGCGGCGGCCCCGGCATGGTGATGATGGCCGAACCCCTGGCCGCTTGCATTGCAAAAATACAAGCAAAAAGGGCATTACAGGCCGCAGATATTGCCTGGGCAGCTCCTGAAAATGAAGTGCCGAAAAGCACTTTCACCCCTGCGCCCGTGATTTTGTTCTCGCCCATAGGCCAAAAGCTCAGCCACGCCGTAGTGCAAGAGTGGGGCGGTGCTAACAGCCAAGGTGCGATTTTGCTGTGCGGCCGCTATGAAGGCATAGATCAACGCTTGATAGACAGCCTCGTCACGCACCAAATCAGCCTGGGCGATTTTGTGCTCTCAGGCGGGGAAATTGCAGCCATTGCCCTGCTGGACGCTATCGCCCGCCTGCAGCCTGGCGTGCTGGGCGACGAGCAAAGCCATATCCAAGACAGCTTTAACCCCAGCATAGGCGGCCTGCTCGATTGCCCGCATTACACCCGCCCCGAAGTCTGGCAGGGGCAGGCCGTGCCCGAGGTCTTGCTCTCAGGCAATCACGCCAAAATAGAAACATGGCGGCAGGCGCAACGCCTTGCCCTGACGCAAGCTCTGCGGCCTGATTTATTGCCCAAGGAATAACACAGTAAAATCCTCAGCTGCACGCAACTGGCGATAGGTTTCCCTTCTAGAAACCGATGTGGCGCAACCACAGGGGAGCGTGCCGCTGAAACAGCAGTTTCAGCGTTCAGCCGTTCGCCTGGGCAGCCCCATCGTTTTCTCCCTTCAGAAAGACTGCCACCATGTACGACAAGAAAATCCTCATCGAACAAACTGACCCCCAAGTTTGGGCTGCGATTCAAGCCGAAAACCAACGCCAAGAAGACCATATCGAGCTGATCGCCAGCGAGAACTATTGCTCGCCCGCCGTGATGCAGGCCCAAGGCAGCCAACTGACGAATAAATACGCCGAAGGCTACCCAGGCCGCCGCTATTACGGCGGTTGCGAGCATGTCGATACCGCAGAGCAATTAGCCATCGACCGGCTGAAAGAGTTGTTTGGCGCAGAAGCGGCCAATGTGCAGCCCCACTGCGGCGCCAGCGCCAATATGGCCGTATATATGGCGTTTTGCAAACCTGGCGATACCGTTATGGGTATGAGCTTGGCCGAAGGCGGCCACCTGACCCACGGTATGCCCCTGAATATGTCGGGCAAGTGGTTCAATATCGTCAGCTATGGCTTAAACGAGAAAGAAGCCATTGACTACGAAGCCATGGAAGCCAAGGCCCGTGCCACCAAGCCCAAGCTCATCATCGCTGGCGCCAGCGCCTACAGCCTGGAAATCGACTGGGCCCGTTTTGCCAAAATCGCCAAAGAAGTTGGCGCGATTTTCATGGTGGATATGGCGCATTACGCAGGTTTGATTGCCGGTGGCCAATACCCCAACCCCGTGCCTCACGCAGATGTGGTCACCAGTACCACGCACAAGAGTTTGCGCGGCCCACGGGCTGGCTTTATTTTGATGAAGGCCGAGCACGAAAAAGCCATCAACTCCGCCGTTTTCCCAGGCTTGCAAGGCGGCCCGCTGATGCATGTGATTGCGGCCAAGGCTGTCGCGTTCAAAGAAGCCTTGCAGCCTGAGTTCAAAGACTACGCGCTGCAAGTGAAGAAGAACGCCCAAGTAGTGGCACAAACGCTGACCGAGCGCGGCCTGCGCATCGTCTCGGGCGGCACCGAAAGCCATGTCATGTTGGTAGATTTGCGCAGCAAAGGCATCACTGGCAAGGAAGCCGAAGCGGTGTTGGGCGCGGCGCACATGACCATCAATAAAAACGCCATTCCGAACGACCCTGAAAAGCCCATGGTCACCAGCGGTATCCGCATTGGCACCCCCGCTATGACGACCCGTGGCTTTAAAGAAGAGCAAGCCCGCATCACTGCCAATTTGGTAGCCGATGTGCTGGACAACCCGCGCGACGAGGCCAATTTGGCTGCAGTGCGCGCCAAGGTAGCCGAGCTAGCGCGTCAGTTCCCTGTTTACAAGTAAACACCAAGCGCCGCCATGAAGTGCCCTTTCTGCGCCAACCTGGACACCCAAGTGGTGGAAACGCGTGAAGGCGAGGAGGGCAACTTCACCCGCCGCAGGCGGCGCTGCAATGCGTGCGATAGACGCTTTACCACCTATGAACGCCCAGAAATGAGCTTTCCCACGGTGGTCAAAAGCGATGGCCGGCGCGTGGAATACGACAGGCAAAAAATTGCGCATGGCCTGCGCGTGGCTTTGAACAAGCGCAATATCAGCATCGATTTGCAAGACGAAGCCATTAACCACATTGAAGAAAAGCTGTTGGCGATGGCCTCTAAAGAGGTGTCATCACGCAAAATTGGCGAGCTGGTGATGCAAGAATTAAAGAAGCTCGACAAAATTGGCTATATCCGCTTTGCCAGCGTGTACCGTGAATTTGAAGACGCCAGCGAATTTCGTGCATTAGTTGATGAGGTTGGTGAAAACCAACGCCCAAAATAGGTTAGAATCTAGGACTTCACAAATTGGCTCTTTAGCTCAGCCGGTTAGAGCGACGGAATCATAATCCGCAGGTCCCCTGTTCGAATCAGGGAAGAGCCACCAAACACAAAAGCCCGCCTCAGTTTAGGCGGGCTTTTTTCCTTTGCGCGGCTTCTCTTGATTATATTTAGTTAGAACATCCGCTCTTTCAGCCAATTTAAAGGGGTTCACTATGCGCCTAGAACACGATTTCCTCGGCTCCATGCCTATTCCTGATGATGCCTATTGGGGCGTACACAGTGCACGAGCATTAGAAAACTTCTCCATTACGGGGCATAAACTCACCGAAATGCCAGATCTGATTCGCGCATTTGCCATGGTTAAAAAAGCCGCCAGCCAAGCCAATGCCAGCCTAGGGGTGATAACAGCAAAACAAGCCGAAGCAATTGCACAAGCCTGCGATGAAATCTTGGCAGGGCAGTGGTATGAACAATTTGTCTGCGATGTGATTCAAGGTGGCGCGGGCACCTCTACCAATATGAATGCCAATGAGGTGATCGCCAATCGCGCGCTGGAGATCATGGGTTTTGCCAAAGGCGAGTATGCGCAACTACACCCCAACGACCATGTCAACGCTTCGCAAAGTACGAACGACGCCTACCCTACTGCGGTAAAACTGGCCACCTATGCGGGCATTCAGCGCGTTGTGCAAGCATTGGCTGCCCTACGAAGCGCATTTAGCGCCAAAGCGCAAGAGTTTGCCCCTGTCTTAAAAGTAGGCCGTACGCAATTGCAAGACGCGGTACCGATGACTTTGGGACAAGAGTTTGCCGCCTTTGCCAGCATGATCGCGGACGACGAGAAGCGTTTGGCCAGCTCGGCTGATTTGCTCTGTGAGATCAATTTAGGCGGCACCGCTATTGGCACAGGTATTAACGCCCCAGTTGGCTATATGCAAGCCGTAGTGCCTGCGCTGGCGCAAATCTCGGGTGTACCCGTGCGCGCTGCCCAAGATTTGATTGCCGCCACCAGCGATACTGGCGTGTTTGCTGATCTTTCCGGCGTACTCAAACGCATTGCCGTCAAGCTCTCGAAAATCAGCAACGACTTGCGCCTGCTGTCATCGGGCCCACAAGCGGGCGTCGCCGATATCCACCTGCCAGCGCGCCAGGCAGGCTCATCCATCATGCCAGGCAAGGTCAACCCCGTGATTCCCGAAGTGGTGAATCAAGTTTGTTTTGAAGTCATAGGCAATGATGTGGCCATCACGATGGCAGCGGAAGCTGGGCAATTGCAGCTCAATGCTTTTGAGCCGCTGATGGCTTGGGCACTGCATAAAAGCCTGAAACACTTGGCTGCGGCCTGCCATACGCTGCAAGTGCATTGCGTCGAGGGTATCAGCGCCAACCGAGACTTGCTGGATATGCGCATGCAGCAATCGGTTACTTTAGTAACCGCGCTTAACCCCTTAATCGGCTATGAAAAAGCGGCGGCTATTGCCAAAGCAGCACTAGGCAGTGGCAAACCCCTGGGGCAAGTAGCCGAAGAGTTAGGCATCATGAGTCACGAGGACATGAAACGCCTGCTGGTAGCCGAGCGCCTGACGCAAAGCGGTACGCTGAAATAAAGGCCATTTCCTTGGCTCGCCTGTGCTGTCATAGCAGCTCAGGCGACTTACAATCCCGCCTCAAGCCTTCCCCTGCTTTTATTGCACTAAAAAATACATAACGGAGCTTGACGCCCATGACAACCAACACCACACCTACCCCTGCTCATCAACGCATCTTGCTCAAACTCTCAGGCGAGGCACTGATGGGCGATGATGCTTTTGGCATCAACCGCGACACCATTGCGCGCATGGCGCAAGAGATCAAAGAAGTCGTCGATATGGGGGTGCAGGTGGCTGTCGTCATCGGCGGCGGTAATATTTTCCGTGGTGTATCCAGCGGCGCCGAGGGTATGGATCGCGCTACTGCTGACTATATGGGTATGCTGGCCACCGTCATGAATGCGCTGGCGCTGGCCGACACCATGAATAACGCTGGCATGACAGCGCGAGTCATGTCGGCTATCAACATCGATCAAGTGGTCGAGCCCTATGTACGCCCTAAAGCCCTGCAGTATTTAGAAGAAGGCAAAGTCGTGATCTTCGCCGCTGGCACTGGCAACCCGTTCTTTACCACCGACACGGCTGCGGCTTTGCGCGGCGCAGAAATCGGCGCAGCCATGGTGCTCAAAGCCACCAAAGTCGATGGCGTTTACACCGCTGACCCCAAGAAAGACCCGAATGCCACACGGTACAGCCATTTGAGCTTTGACGATGCTATGCGCCAAAACCTGGGCGTCATGGACGCGGCTGCTTTTGCCTTGTGCCGTGACCAGAAGCTGCCGATTAAAGTCTTCTCCATCTTCAAGGCTGGCGCACTCAAGCGCGTAGTTTTGGGGCAAGATGAAGGCACTTTGGTGCATGTATAAAATAAGCACTGTTATTTTTATGATCATTTTGGGCTTTTAGGCCGTAAAAACTGCCTGAGCAGCTATTTTTTCAATAGCAAAAAACCCATGCTTTTCATGATGGAATACCTGAGAGTTTGACTATGAGCACGATCGCCGACATCAAAAAAACCACTGAGAACAAAATGACGCAGTCGTTAGAGAGCCTGCGCAACAATTTGCAAAAAATCCGCACTGGCCGCGCCAACCCAGGCCTGCTCGACAGCGTCATGGTCGAGTACTACGGCTCTATGGTGCCGCTATCACAGGTGGCCAATGTCTCCACCATGGATGCCCGCACTTTGAGCGTGCAGCCCTGGGAAAAAGGCATGGGCGCCAAAATTGAAAAAGCCATCCGCGAGAGTGATTTAGGCCTGAACCCTGCTGCCATGGGCGATTTGCTGCGCGTGCCGCTGCCCATGATGACGGAGGAGCGCCGCAAAGAGCTGACCAAAGTCGTGCGCCATGAAGGCGAAGCCGCAAAAATCGCCATCCGTAATTTGCGCCGCGATGCCAATGAAGGCGTTAAAAAGCTGGTGAAAGACAAACTTGCCACCGAAGACGAGCAAAAACGCGCAGAAGCCGATGTGCAAAAAACCACCGATAAATTTATCGCGGATGTGGACAAAGTCGTCGCCGATAAAGAACAAGAAATGATGACGGTGTAAGGCCTGCGCAGCCCCTACCCTGTTTGTAGTTTCCATGCCCCAAGACCTCGCCCCGCAGCTGCACATTCCGCGCCATATCGCCATCGTGATGGACGGCAATGGGCGCTGGGCGAAAAAGCGCCACCTGCCGCGGCTGGCCGGGCATAAGCAAGGGGTAGAAGCCTTGCGCCAGATTGTTACCAGTTGCCATGATCTAGGTGTAGGCGCACTCACCGTATTTGCCTTTTCATCAGAAAACTGGAAGCGCCCACAAGAAGAAGTTTCCGGCCTGCTGGAACTCATGGGCTTGGCTTTGGCACGCGAAACCCCGCGGCTCCAAGCCAAAGGCGTGCGTATGCACTTCATTGGCGAACGCCAAGGTTTATCCGATCGCTTGCTCAAAGTGTTTGAAAAGTCTGAACACGAAACAGCCGGCGGCAAATCAATGGATTTCAACATCTGCTTCAATTACGGCGGGCGTTGGGATATGGCGCAAGCGGCAGCTCAAGTAGCGGCCAAGGGTTTGGAAATGAGCCCAGAAAATATCGATCGCCATATGGCACTGGCGCATGTGCCTGACCCTGATTTGCTGATTCGCACAGGCGGTGAAACCCGCATCAGCAATTTTTTGCTGTGGCAGGCGGCCTATTCTGAACTGTATTTTTCTGACAAGCTCTGGCCCGAATTCGACCATGCTGCGCTCTTGGAAGCCATCAGCGATTTCAATCGCCGTGAGCGGCGCTTTGGCAAAATCTCTGAACAATTAAGCCCATAAGACGGCAGCCACCCGCTGGCGCAAAACGGGCAACACATCGGCCTCAAACCACGGATGGCGCGCTAGCCAAATATTATTTCGTGGGCTGGGATGCGGCAGAGGAAAAACGGGCAACCCGCCCGAGGCGATAACGCCAGCGCGACGCACCTTTTCGCTCAGCCTACCTTTTAGTTCTGGCAAATGGTAAGCCATGGCGTACTGGCCTACAGCCAAAATCAATTGCACCTGCGGCAGGCGCGCCAGCAAAGGCGCACGCCAAGCTGGCGCACATTCGGGTCTGGGCGGTAAATCCCCGCTTTTGCCCCGCCCAGGGTAGCAAAATCCCATAGGAATAATGGCCACTTGCGTTTCATCGTAAAAAGTTTCGTCATCTATGCCTAGCCATGCGCGCAAACGATCGCCACTGGCATCGGTAAAAGGCCGCCCCGATGCATGCACTTTGCTGCCTGGCGCTTGCGAAGCAATCAAAATTCGCGCACTACTGGCCGCTTGTAGCACAGGGCGCGGCGGCAGCGGCAAATGCGCCGCGCAAATTTGGCAGGCGCGCACCTGCTGCAGCAAATCAGGCAGGCTGCGCTCCACTGGAATGATGGGCTGTACAAAATGGGGAACGGAGGGCATATGGGCAAACTGTAGCCCAGAGCAGCCTAAAATCAACCACTTCCATACTGAAAGCCCTGAACTTCATGCTGCTGCCCCGCATCCTTACCGCCATCGTGCTATTGGCAATTCTCATTCCCGCCCTGTTCTACCCCAATCCGCTGCCCTTGGCTGGCATCGGTTTACTCATGATGGGCGCTGCCGCTTGGGAATGGGGGCGCATGAATAGTCGCTTTACCACCAGCCGCTGGGTTTTAGTCGCGGTCACCATGGCCCTGTGCATGATGGGGGCGCAGCATCTGAGCGCCAGTCCAGGCACTTACACCTTTATCAATACCAGCGCACCGCAAGCGGGCAGCGTGGCCGCTTCGGGTTTGGCGGGGCAGCGTTCGCTGTGGCTGGTGGCCGCAGGCGTGTGGCTGCTGGGCGCGCCGCTACTCTTAAAGCGTGGTGTCGACGGCTGGCCGCGTATGCCTTCGGGTTTTCGTCTGCTATTGGGCGCAGTGGTATTGAGTGCCGCCTGGCTGGGCATGATGCAACTGCGCCTGATCGGTATCAACACCCTGCTCTCCACCATGTGTCTGGTTTGGCTGGCCGATACCGGCGCTTACGCCGCAGGCCGTGCTTTGGGCAAACGCAAACTCGCGCCCAGTATCAGCCCAGGTAAAAGCTGGGAAGGTGCTGTTGGCGGCTTGCTGGCCGTGGCAGTCTTGGCAGGGTGTTGGCTTTGGCTGGACGGCGCATATGCGGCGCAAATCGATGCCCCCAGCATCTACACCCAGTTGCTAGGTAAATGGGGCTGGGCAGGTTTGGCCGCAGCGCTGCTGTTGCTCTGCGCCATGAGCGTGGTCGGCGATTTGGCCGAATCCCTGATGAAGCGCGCCACCGGCGTAAAAGATTCCAGCCAATTGTTGCCTGGCCACGGCGGGGTGCTCGATCGCATCGACGCGCTCTTGCCTACTTTTATCCTGGCCATGGCTTTACTGGTACTGTAATGGCTGCTGTAAGCACTCTGTATTTCATAGCTGCTCAGGCAGCTTTAACGGCCTAAATACCCAAAAACACTCTTAAAAACATGAAAAAAATCACCGTCTTGGGCGCTACAGGTTCTATTGGCGTCAATACCTTGGATGTGCTGGCTCGCCAGCAAGCCAACGAGTGGCAGGTGTACGCCCTTACCGCCTTTGGCCAAGTGGCTAAATTGGCCGAGCAATGCCTAGCACACCGCCCCGCTTACGCCTGGGTCGGCAGCGCCGAAAAAGCCCAAGAGCTGACGCAATTGCTGCGCAGCCAAGGCAGCAAAACCGAAGTGCTGCACAGCCCAGCCGATTTGTGCCGCCTGTGCGATGCGCCCGAGGTCGATGCCGTCATGGCCGCCATCGTTGGCGCTGCCGGTCTGCCGCCCAGCTTGGCCGCTGCCCAAGCAGGCAAACGCTTGCTGTTGGCGAATAAAGAAGCCCTGGTCGTCGGTGGTGATTTATTCATGCAAGCCGTGCGCGACAACGGTGCGCAATTGCTGCCGATTGATAGTGAACACTCGGCTATTTTCCAAAGCCTGCCTGACGACCCCGCGCGCTGGCAAACGGATGTGGAAAAAATCATCCTCACAGCTTCTGGCGGGCCTTTCCGTCAGCGCAACCCCAAAACCTTGGGGCAAGTCACCCCGGAAGAAGCTGTTGCCCACCCCAACTGGGTCATGGGGCGCAAAATCTCCGTCGATAGCGCCACCATGATGAATAAGGCGCTGGAAGTCATCGAAGCCCACTACCTCTTTGGCTTTGCGCCCGAGCAAATCGAAGTCATCATCCACCCACAATCGGTCATCCACAGCATGGTGCAATACCGTGACACCTCAGTGGTGGCACAACTGGGCACACCCGATATGCGCGTGCCTATTGCCTTGGGCTTATCTTGGCCAGGGCGCACCAGCAGTGGTGCTGCACCGCTGGATTTCAAAGCCTTACAAGCCATGTCGTTTGAAGAAGCAGATGCGCTGCGTTTTCCTGGCTTGCAATTGGCATGGGCTGCGTTGCGCGGCGAAGCGGGCAGCACTTGTGTGCTGAATGCGGCCAACGAAGTGGCGGTGGATGCCTTTTTAAAACGCCAATTGCCCTTTGACCAGATCTACCGCGTCAATGCCGCAACTTTAGGCGGCCTGCAGCCTGGGCGCATCAGCCATATCGAAGACTTATTGGCTTTGGACCAAGAAGCCCGCGCTTTTGCATTAGGGCAAATCGCAGCAGCCGTCACGCAAGCTGCTTAAGCGCTGCTTGCAGATTTATTCAGGCAAATCGGCTCCGCGCATACGCCCTTGGATGCTGCGGCTGCGGCGTTTCAAATAGCCCGAGGCTGGCGCTTGCTCAAATTTGCGCGGCGCAGGCAGCATGACAGCCAAACGCGCAGATTGCGCTGCATTCAGTTTGGCCGCATCTACGCCAAAGTAATACTGCGCCGCTGCTTGCGCGCCAAAAATCCCGCTACCCCACTCCACATTGTTGAGGTAGATATCCAGAATGCGATCCTTGCCCAATATCCATTCCAACATATAGGTCAACACCAGCTCTTGCCCTTTGCGCAGTAAATGGCGCTCGCCCGAGAGAAACAAATTTTTTGCCAATTGCTGGCTAATGGTTGATCCACCCACCACTTTAGGCGGCTTGACTCTCGCATCGGGGTTGCGTTGGAGCCTAGCCTGGTTTTTTGCCTCGGCGCGTTCATTGCGTTTTTGCGCTTGGCGTATGGCATCCCATTCCACCCCGCCGTGATTGGCGAAATTGGCATCCTCACTGGCAATCACTGCACGGCGCAGGCTATCGTTAATCGCGCTGCCAGCGACGGTTTCTTGGTTCCAAGTCCATTGCCCCTGCTGTGCCAAACTGATGAGCTGCGCGCGCTGAAAGGCGGTAGAGCTGGGTATAACAAGCCCCATCACAGCAATACGCAGCACAAAGTAAAGCTGCAAACAGCATAGCGCCAGCAATAACAAGAAAATCAAACGCCACAGAGTACGAAAACAAACAGCCATAGTGTTATATCGGTGTTGTATCAGTGTTCTACTTTTGCAGTTCGGCACGCAAGGTCTGCAACACAGCGGCGGTCTGCGGGCGCACACCACGCCAGAAATAAAAGGCTTCGGCTGCTTGCTCTACCAGCATACCTAGGCCATCGCGCGTTTGCGCCCCCAAGGCTTGCGCTGCTTGCAAAAAGCCCAGTGCAGCCTGGCCATACATCATGTCGTGCACCCAGGCGCCAGGCGCCAGCAAACTGGGCATCAATTGCAAGGGCTGGCCATCCAAACTGCTGGAAGTGGCATTGATGATCAGATCAAAACTGCCCAGCTGTGGCAAATCCGCCAGCGTTGCCGCTTCTAAGCGCGTAGCGGGCGTGATTTGCTGTGCATAAGCGCGGTGGCTGGCTACCAAGCGCACTGCGCGTTCGCTGGTGCGATTGGCCAACACCAATGCCGCAGGCTTGGTGTCGAGCAAAGCACCTAAGGCCCCCGCAGCCGCACCACCTGCGCCGAGCAGCAAAATGCGCTTATCCGCCAGTGTTACGCCTACATTTTGTGCAATGTCGCGCACCAAGCCCACGCCATCGGTGTTGTCGATGATCATGTGTTCGCCCGCAAAACTGATGGTATTGCCCGCTTGCGCCCATTTGGCACGAGGGGTGCGTTGCTGGCAAAGCGCATAGGCCTGCTCTTTAAACGGCACCGTGATGTTGCAGCCGCGCACGCCTTTGCTTTGCAAATCACGCAAAACTACATCTAGCCCATCAGGACGCACTAACAGGCGCTCATAACGCAATTTTTCGCCGGTTTGTTCTGCGAACAAAGCATGTATGCGTGGCGATAGGCTATGCGAGACGGGATTGCCCAATACAAAGTACTTATCCATTGCGAGCCGATTCAAAATTGCCTTATCTAAAGAGCTGAGGCCAGCGAACCTGATGCTGCGCCGCCGCCAGCCCTGCTTCTCTTCTTAGCCTAAAAAAGCCCTGTTCCTGCGGGTGCTTCGTGCACGCTGGTGCTCATCCCATCTTCTTTGGTAAAGCGAAAACGCGAGGCGATGACCAAAATACCAAACTCCCTGAGCATCTCTGGCGTAAATTTGCCATAAGGCGCACCAGCACGAACAATGGCTTGAGCGATACGGTCTAAGGCCTTTTGCCCTGAGCTTTGCAGGATCTCTGTTTGCAGCACCCGGCCATTGGCATCGAGGGTGATGATCATAGACAGCTCACCGTACAGGCGCTGGCCGTTATAGACAGGGAAGTTGCTCGTCCCCAGATCTTCCACTTTGTCTTTAAAAGCCGCGTAATACTGCGCATGGCTACCAGCTTTGGTAGCTGGCGAAATAAAGCGCTTTTTCGGGCGCGAGTTTTCATCATTGATGCGTCGCTCAATCGCGCCGAGTTGATTCAAAAGCGCGCGGCGCTTTTCCTCAGCCGCGGCAGCTTCGGGGCTACGCTGCACTTCTTGCGGGGTGTAGCGGCGCATGGCATCCAACTCGCGTTTGGCGGCTGCCAAAATTTGAATTTGCTCTTGCAACAGGCTCTGCGTCTGGCGTTCTTGGTTTTCGGCGTCTTGGCCCCACTCGGTCAAAGCGCTATTGGGCGCGGGCGATGATGCAAAAATATTCTTGCGCTCATCATCGCCTCCGCCCTCTAAATTGAATTGTGCGATGGCCTGGGCTTTTTCAGGCGCTTGGGGCGATTGCGCATTAACCAAAATCACTTCCAGCGGCGTGTCTTCCAGCCAGCGTTGAATATTGGCGGGGTCAGCAATACGCACCAGCAAAACTGCTGCGTGCAAGGCGATGGACACAGACAAAGCCATGCCCAAAACACCCATGTTTTTAAAAGATTGAATGATGCCGTTCACAGCGCGCATTATTGCGTGAAATCAAGCCGATTCGGATACCTGTTGCGCTTGCGCCTCCAGCACAGCGTCTGGTTGGAGATCCTCTTGCAGCACACCAAGCTCCAGCGCAGCGCTATCCTCATCGTCCACATCATCTTCGCTTAAGTTGCCGTCATCGGCTTCAAGCTGCGCCAGCACCACGGCGCTGATATGCAAGCTCAATAGGTCTATTTCGCCCAATTGGATGCGCACGCGACTGCCGCGCGGCAATTTTTCCGCCCCGAAGGCTTGCAGCGCCAATGGCAAGCTATCGGCGCGCACCCAGCCCTCATCTTTAAACACCGTGGCTTCCAACTCGCTGATGCCAGCTTGTTGAATATGGCGCAAAGTCCAAAAACGCTCCATCTGGCTTTGGTAGTGGTTATAGGCGCTGTAAGCCGCGTCAAAGCTGCCGATAATGGCAAATAGCTGCGCGTCTTTGGGCTTAAACGGCGCCAACAAACCAGCCGTCGCGCCATGGCGCACGGCAGCAATCAACTGCCACTGGTTCACCAAATCCACATAGCGGCGCAGGGGCGAGCTGGCCCACGCATAGGCTTTGACCCCCATGCCCGCATGCGGCAGCGGCTTGGCTCCCATACGCACCTTCACCCCAGGCAATAACGCCGCCTGGCTGCGGTAAATCATGGGCACGCCTATGCTGCCTAGCCATTGCCCCCAAGTGCTATTGGCCACGATGGCGCATTCGGATACGATCAAATCTATCGGTTCGCCGCGCTTGCGTTGGGTAATCAGGGCTTCTTCGTCGCCCTGCACATCGCCTTTAACGGTTTGTCCGTCTTTGCGCAGTTTGAAATGGAAATCAGGCCGATTGAAGTTCTCAGGTTTGCCGCGCACCACTTCACGCTGGGCTTTCCAGTGCTGCGCCAATCGGTATAAAAACGATAGCTGCTCAGGCAGATTTTGCGGCTCAAAATGCCCAATTGATGCCAAATTTTCTTGTTTTTCAGCACAAGCTGGGCTGCCTAGCCAAGCGGCTGTAGCGATAGGCTCCAAACTCTCCAAGCGCAAATTGGCCACCACAGGCACGCGTTCGATTTTGGTTTGTGTGTCCAAAATCTCTAGGGTTTCTTTGTCGATTTGCAAATACAGCGACACGGCGGGTCGCGCCTGCCCCGCCCCTAAGGTGTAGTGCTGCACCACCTCAGCGGGCAGCATAGTGATTTTGTTGCCTGGCATATACACGGTGGATAGGCGCTCGCGCGCCAGCGCGTCCAGCGCATCGCCAGGCTGCAGCGCCAGGGCTGGTGCGGCGATGTGTATGCCCACCGTGACCAAGGCGCGATCGAGGTTTTGTACGCTCAGGGCATCGTCAATTTCGGTGGTACTGCTGTCGTCTATTGAATAGGCCTGCACACCTTCGGCCACAGGCAGCTCACTATCGTCGATAGCCGGCGCAGCGTAAGAGGCAAAGCCCGTACCTTTAGGAAAATGTTCAAACAAAAAACGCTGCCAATGAAAGTGATAAGCACCCACCGCATCGCCCTGCAAGGCGCCTGCATGCTGCAGTAACTCCAGCACAGGTAGATTCGCAGCCTTGGCCGCTTGCGCCACGGCTTTGTATTCCGCGCCGTTCTTATCGGGCTTAAACAAAATCTGATACAGCTTGGCGGCAATCGGTTCAGGGCAAGTGCCCGTTTGCAGCGCCTCTGCCCATGCGCTGATTTGCGCTTCTAAGCGTTTGCGCTTTTCTATGCCCGCCAGGGCTTGTTGCAAGACTTCGGCAGTGGCTTTTTTGAAACGATTTTTGCCTGCGCGACGGAAATAATGCGGCGCGGCCACCAAGGCCAATAACAGGGTGATTTTTTCGGCGCTGCTGGCCTTGTCGCCGAAATAATCCACGGCTAATTGCGCCGCGCTGAATTCATCCTCAGGGGCGAATTCCCAAGCCAAATTCAAATCCACCTCGGCGGCGGCGCTTTGCAGCGCGGGCGCATGAATATCAGGAATAGCAGCGCTTGCGCCATCGGTCAACTCCAGCAACACCTGCTGCAGCTTAATTTTGCTGCGCTTACCGCTGGGGCTTTCTACTTGGAGGCTATTGTCAGCGCGAGAGAATTCGCGCCCTGCGTGCAGCTTGCCGCTGTCTTCATAAATCAAAATCATAGGCAGGGATTTTCCCACGCATTCGCGCTAACCACGATGCGGCCTGCTGAGATTTTTCAAGGGCTTGGTTGGCACACACCCAGAAGATGCGCCTCAGCTGTGCCACTTTGAGCGATTTTCTTACGCAACAGCTCTTCCCTTTCGCCAGCTTTAGCCCACAATAGATGCGTGCCAGCGTCGTGTTCTCAACCCTTTTTCAGGAGTGTTTATGTTCCCAGAGTATCGCGAATTGATCAGCCAACTCAAAGGCAAAGACTACCATTTCACCCGCATTTTCGACGAGCACAATGCCCTTGACCACCGCATTCAACAGCTCGAAGCCAAATTACTGCCTGGCGGCGAGCAAGAGGTAGATAAGCTCAAAAGAGCGAAACTCAAACTCAAAGATGAATTGCAGCAAATTCTGCAAAAAGCCGCACAAAACACTTAAATTTCTTTTTGTTTAAAAACCAGCGGCCCGCAAGGGTCGCTTTTTTTCTGTCTATATGCTGCGCCTGAATACTTTAAAATCCATAGCTTCTCAGGCAGCTTTTGCGGCCTAAAACCCCAAAAACACCATAAAAAATAGCGATGAAACTTGCCCTATTTGACCTTGACCACACCTTGCTGCCCCTAGACTCTGATCACGCTTGGGGCGAATTCACCATTGAGCTGGGCTGGCACGAAGGCAGCGCATTTCGCGCCATGAACGACCGTTTTTACGATCAATACAAAATGGGGTCGCTCAATTTGGCCGAATACATTGCCTTTACCACCGAGGGCATCCGCCGCGTGGGTAAAGACGCTGCGCTAGCGGCGCACCGCCGTTTTATGGCGGAAGTGATTACCCCAGCCATCACGCCACAAGCCTTGGCGCTTTTGCAGCAACACCGCGACGCAGGCGATACCTTGGTGCTGATTACCGCCACCAACGAATTTGTCACCCGCCCCATCGCGCAAGCTCTGGGTTTTGAACACCTTTTGGCGGTCGAATTGCAAACAGGCGCTGACGGCTGGTACAACGGCCAAATTCAGGGCGTGCCCTCTTTCCGCGAAGGCAAAGTCACACGCTTGGCGAACTGGCTGGCCGAACGCGGCAGCCATTTAAACCATATCGAGCGCAGCGTGTTTTACAGTGACAGCATCAACGATTTGCCACTGCTAGAACAGGTGCAAAAACCTGTGGCTACTAATCCTGATGCGCATTTACTCAGCATCGCCCAAGAACGCGGCTGGCCTGTGCTGAATCTGTTTTCTTAAGCGAGTATTCATCTCAGCTCATTAGGCTTGCGACTTCTTTTTTCTTCTTACTTAGCGTCACACCATGAGCCTAGACCTGCAAACCCTGATCGACCAAGCTTGGGACAACCGCGCCGAACTCTCCCCCGCCGCTGCCCCCAAAGAAGTACAGCAAGCCGTCGAACATGTGATTGCCGAGCTGGACGCTGGGCGCTTGCGCGTAGCCACGCGGCAAGCCGTGGGGCAGTGGCAAGTGCATCAGTGGATCAAAAAAGCGGTGCTGCTGTCTTTCCGCCTGCGCGACAACGCCCCTATGGGTGGTGGCGATTTGGCTTTTTACGACAAAGTGCCCACCAAATTTGGCGGTATGAGCGCCGAGCAACTCAAAGCGACAGGCGTGCGCGTCGTCCCGCCCGCCGTAGCACGCCGCGGCAGTTATATCGCCAAAGGCTGCGTGCTCATGCCCAGCTATGTGAATATCGGCGCTTTTGTGGACGAAGGCTCTATGGTCGATACTTGGGCCACCGTAGGCTCATGTGCCCAGGTCGGCAAAAATGTGCATCTATCCGGCGGCGTGGGCTTGGGCGGCGTGCTCGAGCCCTTGCAAGCTGGCCCCACCATCATCGAGGACAACTGCTTTATCGGCGCGCGTTCAGAAATTGTTGAAGGCGTGGTGGTGGAGGAAAACTCCGTTATCAGCATGGGCGTGTATATCGGCCAAAGTACCAAGATTTTTGACCGCGAAACTGGTGAAATTCACTATGGCCGCGTGCCTGCAGGCTCGGTCGTGGTCTCAGGCAGCCTGCCCGATAAAAGCGGCCATTGCCATTTGTACTGCGCCGTTATCGTCAAAAAAGTCGATGCGAAAACGCGCGCCAAAACCAGTTTGAACGAGCTGCTGCGCGATTAACAAACTTTTGGTGCTATAAATTCGGCCTTGAAACCAGCTTTAAACGGAGACTGCGAACATGGCTGCAATGGGAACGATGGAGAGGCTACTGCGCCTCATGGCGGATAAAAAGGCATCAGACTTGTATCTGGCGCCTTTCGCCCCCGCCACGCTGCGCATCAATGGCCAGTCGGTTCCCATTAACAACCAAGCCCTGCCATTGGATTCCGTGCCCATGCTGCTGGCCGAAATTCTGCCGCCCCTGCGCGTACAAGAATTAGAAGAGCTCGGCGAGCTGAATATGGGGCATGAAATCCCTGAGGTCGGCAACTTTCGTATCAGTGCCATGCGCCAGCGCGGGCGTTATTCCGTGGTGATTCGCTATATCCCTCGCGAGATTCCACCGCTAGAAGGCCTGAATGTGCCGCAAAAGCTAACCGAGCTGATCATGCAAAAGCGTGGTCTGATTTTGATGGTGGGCGCCACTGGCGCAGGTAAATCCACCACGCTGGCGGCCATGATCGATTACCGCAATGCGCGGCAAACAGGGCATATCCTCACCATTGAAGACCCGATTGAGTTTTTGTTCACCAATAAAAAGTCTATCGTCAATCAACGCGAAGTCGGCTCAGACACCGCGACGCTGGAGATGGGGCTGAAAAATGCCCTGCGCCAAGCCCCCGATGTGATTTTGATTGGCGAGATTCGCGACCGCGCCACCATGAGCGCCGCCATCGCCTACGCCCAGTCTGGCCATTTGTGCTTGGCCACCATGCACGCCAATAACAGCTACCAGGCGCTCAACCGCATCCTCAGCTTCTATCCCGTGGAGGTGCGCCCCACCATGTTGGGCGATTTGGCCGCCGCGCTGCAATCCATCGTCAGCCAGCGCCTGCTGCGCACCAAAGACGGCACGCGCGCGCCCGCCTGCGAGGTCATGCTCAACACCAAGTTGATCTCCGACATGATCGAAGCGGGGGATTTTTCTGGCATCAAAGAAGCCATGGAAAAATCCATGGCCGAAGGCTCGCAAACCTTTGAAGACGATATCGCCCGCATGATCCGCCTAGATATGGTCGATCAGCGCGAGGGCTTGGTCAATGCCGATTCGCCCACTAATTTGATGTGGAAACTCGGTAACCAAGCGCAAAGCAGCATCCAAACTGCCGACCCCGTCAAAGATGCGGCCTATGAAGCCGAAATGGGCGAGGCCGCGCAATTCACCGAAA
>CAZSPW010000018.1:0-21843 GCA_964608575.1 uncultured Burkholderiaceae bacterium
GTATGGCGGCAAGCACAGGTGATGGAGGTGGAGGCCGCTGAGCGCGATCGCGCCCAAGCCGTTTGGGTGCTCAATGGCCTATTGGATTGGGCGCGCATCATCATTCGCGAAGATGACAAACCATCAGGCAATAACAGCAATCCTAGGCGGGTGGATTATTTGGACGAGCCTTGGGCGAAAGAGTTAAAAGCCTCATCACTGGCCGCTTTTTTGGCTTTAGACAAAAACGACAGCGGCGGGCGCGACACCGCCGATATGGCGAATGCTTTTTTCTCAGGCAAGTTTGAAGACCAAAACAGCAAGTTCAATCTGCCCGATTTACTGGCCGATGATTTAAACGGTTTTGACCCCGCCTACGAAACCGTGTTCAATCGCTTGTGCGCCTTGCTGTCTGTGCCCGATGCCGAACGCGATTACTTCAAAGCGGCGTATTTACGCGCTGCCCGTACTAAGGCGGGTAAAACTGGGCAAGACGGCAATATGCCAGCCGCCCCCAAAAGGCCAGAAGGGCAAAGCCTAGACCCCGCTTATCAGCCTGGCGACGCGCTATTTCCGATGACGCTAGAGCAATTGCCCTGGCTGGGCGCGGACACCGCCACGGTGGATAGGCTGCGCCCGTATTTGGTCTCGTTTTTGCCCACGCGCATAGACCAGCCGCGCCAACGCCAAAAAATCAACATCAATACCGCTGATGCCGTCATGCTGAAAGCCGCGATAGACGGCTGCGACGATAACTGCGCGCAGCAGATTAGGCAGATGAGCTTGTCCACCGCCATCAAAGGCTTTGCTGATGCCGATCAGCTTTTTGCCCAAAGCGCCTTCGCTAGCCTCAAAGCCCGCAACAGCAGCGCCCCGATTGATGGCAAAAGTCAGCTATTTAAGGTCATGGGCAAATTGCAGGTGAACCAGTTGATCGTAGAAGAAATCGCCCTAATTTGGCGCCCCAGCGCGGGCGATGCTAGCGTGTATAGCCGCGACCGCAGTGCCTTAGGCAGCTTTATCAACGAGGGTGAGGACAGCGATGCCCTGGGCACAGACGATTTAGCCGCCCTGTATAAGCGCGAGAATGGCGACACCCAGCCATAATCGCTTTGCATTTATAAACTTGAGGAATATACCCATGAGCAATGCGAAAAACTTCGACCTCTCTGCCCTGATTCCAGGCTTTGATGCCTTCAAACAGATGGCGGGGCAAATCCCTGGCGTGGGCAAAGGCTTGGGCGCGGGGGGCAAAAATCCCTTTATGCCCAACCCTGGCAGCTGGATAGCGCCCACCCTGAGCGTGGAAGAGCTAGAAAAACGCATAGCCGAGCTGCAAACCGTCAAACTTTGGCTGGAAAACAATGCCCGCCTGATTGAGGCCACCACCCAAGCCCTGCAAGTACAAAAAATGACGGTGGCGACGCTGCAAGAAATGAAGGTGAATCTGGGCAAGGTTTGGCCGGGTATGGCGGCAGCATCAGGCGCTGCGACCAGCGCCACAGCAGGCAAAAGCAGCAGCAAAAGCAAAGCCAGCCGCAGCCGCAATAAAACCGCATTCGATTTGGGGCAAAGCAAAGAAGCCCCAAAAGCGCAAGAAGCGCCCCAAGCTGAGGCTAGTGCTGCACACGCACAAACTGAACAGACAGACCCCAATGCAGCTATGCAAATAGCCAGCCAGCAGGCTCTGCAAATGTGGCAGGGTTTGACCCAGCAATTTGGCCAGATTGCCAGCCAAGTGATGCAGGACAGCCAAGCCGCAGCGCAAAAAATGGCACAGGCTGCGCCTTTAGGCAAACGCAGCGCAGCTAAAAAAACCACCAGTCGTACAGCTGCAAAATCTACGGCTACATCTACAAGGAAAGCTGCAAGCAAGACCGTCGCCAAAACAACCCGCAAAACCGCTGTGAAAAGTGTGCGTAAAGCTGCGCCCAAGCCCGTTCATACTGGGCGTAAAAAATAAGCATGTTTTTGCCATTTTAGGCCGCAGATACTGCCTGGGCAGCTCTTATTTTGAATGCAGCGTTTGGCAACATCTAGGGTTTACACAAGGGCAAGCGGCAGCAAAGTAGCCATAGCCCTGTGCTAAATTCCTTGGCATGACGATGATGCCAATATTTGATGATTTTTGGGCGCAGCATGGCGCGCATTTGCAAACCCTGCGCCGTGACATCCACGCCCACCCTGAGCTCTGTTTTGCCGAAGAACGCACCAGCGCCTTAGTGGCTGAAAAACTGCAATCCTGGGGCATCACCGTGCATCGTGGCTTGGGCAAAACTGGGCTGGTGGGGGTCATTAAAAAAGGCAGTAATACCCGCGCTATCGGCCTGCGTGCGGATATGGACGCGCTGCCCATGCAGGAGCACAACCAATTCGCCCACGCTTCCAAATATGCAGGGCGTATGCACGCTTGCGGGCATGATGGCCACACTGCGACCCTGCTGGCTACAGCGCAATACTTGGCGCAGCACAGCGATTTTGATGGCACGGTGTATTTGATTTTTCAACCCGCAGAAGAAGGCGGAGGCGGCGCCAAGGCCATGATGGACGACGGCTTGTTTAGCCGTTTTCCTATGGATGCGGTTTATGCCCTGCACAACTGGCCGGGCTTGCCCGTGGGCACTGTGGCCGCCAGCGCCGGCCCTGTTATGGCTTCGTCCAACGAGTTTAAATTGGTGCTGCGCGGCAAAGGCTGCCACGCGGCCATGCCCCATTTGGGCAGAGACCCCGTCGTAGCCGCCGCCGCACTGATTCAAGCCTGGCAAAGCATCGTCAGCCGCAACCTCAAACCCATAGATGACAGCGTGATCAGCACCACGATTTTGCGCGCGGGCGAAGCCAGCAATGTCATCCCCGAAACCTGCACCCTGGAAGGCACCGTGCGCACCTTTAGCCTAGAGGTACTGGACACCATAGAGGCACGCATGCGCGAGATGGCCGATGCCATTGCCCTAGCTTACGGCTGCGTGGCCGAGTTTCATTTCGAACGCAATTACCCGCCGACGATTAACCACGCAGCGCAAGCGCAAATCGTACAAACGGCTGCTACTGCTGTGCTCGGCAGCGCCCGAGTACAAGCTCAAGAACCCACCATGGGGGCTGAAGACTTTGCTTATATGCTGCAAGCCAAACCTGGCTGCTACTTCTTTTTAGGCAATGGCGACGGCGAGCACCGCAGCAGCGGCCACGGCATGGGGCCTTGCATGCTGCATAACCCCAGTTACGATTTCAACGATGCCTTATTGCCTATTGGCATCCAAATCTGGGCAGCTTTGGTACAAACTGAGCTGCCTGCTACATAAAAAAATCTAGGGAGATGATCGTGCTTGCTGTACCTGATGCTTTTGCCGACAGCTATGCCAAGGCGCGCGCTAATTTTCTTAAGGCCGCCGCTATTGCAGCCCTAACCACACGCAGCTTTATACAAAACGAAAAAGGCTTAGAAGGTGAAGATTTGGCTATAGATGTAGCCTTTGAAGGCCAAGCTGACGCGCCCAATTTGCTGATTTTGAGTTGCGGCACCCAAGGCGCCGATGGCTTTGCTGGCAGTGCCATCGAAACTTTCTTATTGCACGATCACGAATGGCACGAACAAGTAAAACGCAGCAATAGTGCCGTTTTGTATGTGCATGCCGTCAACCCCTGGGGGATGTCGCACCTGACTTTTGGCGATGCACAAAACATCAATTTTTTGCGCAATTTTGTAGACTTCAGCAAGCCCCTGCCTGCCAATCTTGGCTATGAGCAGTTGCATGAAAAGGCATTGACACCAGCTTGGGAAATTAGCGCTGCCAGCGAAGCCGCCACCCAAGAAATCATCAAAAAATATGGCTTGCATTTTTTATTGAATATTCACCAACGCGGGCAATACACCCGCCCCAATGGGTTTTATTACGGCGGCACTGCACCCAGCTGGTCGCATCAACAATGGCGCAAGCTTTTGCAAATCTATGGCAGCCAAGCCAAACGCATTGCTTGGGTGGATATGCGCCGCGGCTGGGGTATCAGCAGCGGTCAAGCCACCTTAGTCGCCAATGCCAGCCCCAGCGACGAAGAAGCCATAGATCGCGCCCGTGATTGGTGGGCGGCTGGCGATAACACCGCCTTGGTAGCGCGTCCCGATGCTTTGCAAACCCTGATTCCTTTTGGCACAGGCAACCCTGTTATCAGCTTCGCACAAGAGTGTCCGCAAGCCCAATACACGGGTTTAGCGGCTTACTTTGCCGTAGTCGAATCGATGCAAGAGTTGTCTTTTGCGGCACGATCAGCCCAGTGGCTACAAGCACAAGCAGAACCTAAACCCGAGGATAGCGCTCGCACCCATGCCATGATGCGTGCAGTGAGCTTTAAAACCGACAGCACTTGGCAAGGCCCGGTGATTGCCCAAGGCAGGCAAATAGCGTTTCAGGCGCTTGCGGGTTTGGCCAAAACCACATGAATCACCCACGGCGTGGGCAAAACAAAAGCCGCCTGATGAGGGCGGCTTTAGCTGGTGGCAGGAAGAATGCTTAACGCAAGAGCGAGCGCAGCATCCAAGCGGTTTTCTCATGCACGGTCAGGCGTTGCGTCAGCAAATCGGCGCTAGGCTCATCGCTGGCTTTGTCCACCGCAGCAAACAAAGAACGGGCGGTGCGTGCCACGGCCTCATGCCCTTTGGCTAGATGCGCCACCATGTCTTCGGCTGTGGGCACGCCCTCTACCTCGTCTATGCTGGCCAATTTGGCAAAACTGGCGTAGGTGCCTGGGGCGGGAAAATCCAAGGCGCGGATACGCTCTGCAATTTCATCCAAGGCTGTCCATAGCTCGGTGTACTGCGTCATAAACATGGTGTGCAAAGTATTGAACATGGGGCCTTGCACATTCCAGTGGAAGTTGTGCGTCATCAGATACAGGGTGTAGGTATCGGCCAGCAAATGGCTTAGGCCATCGGCGATTTTTTTGCGCTGCTCTTGACTGATGCCAATGTCAATTTCAACGGCGCTTGTCAGCGTTTTTTTCTTAGCCATGATGCTCACTCCTTTAACAATGAAAACAATGCAGCGCAAATTGTGCGTGTGATTTGCAGCATAACGCAAACTCCCGGCCAAACAGCAGCCCCTTTGCTAGCTTTTGTCTAAATCTAGCATAGAGAAAAGCAAAAATCAGACTATTTTTGCGATTTTAGGCCGTCAAATCTGCCTGGGTAGCTATGAAATTCATACCGGACAGATCATTGGGTTTGCATCCATTAGGTTTTGCGCACACGCAGCAACTCATCGGCGATCAGGCACACGGCACCGAGAAAAATCGCGCTGTCCGCTAAGTTAAAGGCAGGGAAATGGCCTTGGTAGAACACTGGCGCGAGCCAAGAAAAGTGGAAATCTAAAAAATCCACCACAAAACCGTGCATGCTGCGGTCAATCAAATTGCCCAAAGCTCCGCCCATAATGCAGGCCAGCGCAAAGGAAAAGAGTTTTTGTTGCCCGTGCTTGAACAAAAAGAAAATGATCAAGCCCACTGCAAACACGCTAATTCCTAAGAAAAACCAACGCTGCCAGCCCCCTGCATCAGCCAAAAATGAAAATGCCGCGCCGGCATTGTGCAAACGGGTGATGTTGAAAAAGCTCGTTACGGGCATGACATCGCCGAGCTTGTAGTAACCAAGCACCAAGGTTTTTGTATATTGATCAGCAACAGCGATGATGGCAGCCAAAGCCAACCAAAGCCACACTGCACCGCCAGCGCGCGAGCCGCCCTTGCTTGTAGTTGAAACCGAACGGGGCTTGGAGCGAGAAGTGGTCTGTTTTTTCTGCGGCATAAGCTAGCGGCGCAAAGGCCAAAATGGAAGGGAAAGCAGAGAAGCATCCATTCTAGCGATGCCTAACTGCGCTCCCGCATAAATCCTACACACTGCGTTTAGAATCCCCTGCTAGGCGCTGCAGTTTGCCCTGCCCTACCCACTTAGATGCTGACCACCGTCTCAATCCATGACTACTACCGCTAACAGTTCTTCAGCTAACACTTCGGCCAACAGCCCGGCGATCGATCCTCGTGATTTTCGTAACGCCCTATCGATGTTTGCTACCGGTGTAACCATCATTACCACCCGTACCGATAGCGGCGAGCCCGTGGGCATCACTGCCAACAGCTTCAACTCCGTATCACTAGACCCACCAATGGTGCTGTGGAGCTTGGCAAAAAATGCTTATAGCCTCCCAGTATTTCAAGCTGCAAAAGAATGGAATGTGCACATTCTTTCTAATGAGCAAGAAGCCCTATCCAATAAATTTGCAAAAAAGGGCGAAGATAAGTTTGCAGGCATCACCCTCGAGCAAGGTGTCACCCGCTCCCCCCTGCTGCCAGGCTGTAGCGCCCGTTTTCAATGCAAGACCATGTTTGAATATGATGGCGGGGATCACATCATATTTGTCGGTGAGGTGCTCGCCTACGACCAAAATCCGACGCCTCCGTTGCTCTATTTAAGCGGCAATTACGCGCTAGCGACCAAAAAAACCAATGCGATCGCCACCGAGCCTGTGGCCGCAGACCAAAGCGCAGACCGTGCGCCAGCCTTATTTTCAGAGGATTTGCTAGGCTACTTGCTGGGGCGCGCCCACTACCAGTTCTTTCATGCCATACGCCCTGCCATGCAGGCATACGGCTTGAGTGAGGCCGATTTCTTCACCTTATCTGTCCTGTCTGTGCGCGAGCAAGTTCCCGCCCATGAGCTTGATCATCTCACTGCCTACACTGGCGCCAGGGTAGGCGCAGATTTATTGAATGATTTAGTGTGCCGTCAACTGGCCAACTCCACCGATGCAGGCTATGCGATTAGCGCTAAAGGGCGCGATGCCATGGCGCACATCATTGCCGCAGCCAAAGCCCAAGAGGAAGATTTAGGCTCAAAGCTAGGAGCCTTAGAGCTAACCGCACTGCGCAATTTACTCAAACGCAGCATCCAACAAACCGACCCTGGTATTGCCAAGCTCTGGAAATCTTAATTTCTCGCGAAAGACTCTGCCCCCATGGATACTCAACTGATCGCACAATTAGGCGATGAACTCTACGATGCGCTCAAAGCTTGTAAGCCCATCGTTCCATTTACTGATCGCTACCAAGATATCAGTATTGATGATGCATACAACATTCAACAGCGCATGATTGAACGCCGCACAAGCGCAGGCGAAAAGATCACCGGCAAAAAAATTGGGGCGACATCTGCCGCGGTACAAAATATGCTGGGCGTGTACCAGCCCGATTTTGGCTATCTGCTCGACGGTATGTTTATTGAAGAGGGGCAGACTATCCCTATGGATGAGATGATTGCGCCTCGTGCCGAAGGCGAAATTGCTTTTATCTTGAAGCGCGACTTGATGGGCCCTGGCCTGACCCCAGCTGAAGTGCTGCGCGCCACCGATTGCGTCATGGCTTGCTTTGAAATTGTTGACTCTCGCATTCAGGATTGGCGCATCAAAATTCAAGATACCGTCGCAGACAACGCTTCATGCGGCGTTTATGCTCTAGGCAGCGTATTGGGCGATCCTCGCAAGCTGGATTTAGGCTTGTGCGGCATGGTGGTAGAAAAAAATGGCCAAGTTGTTGCCACAGGCGCAGGCGCTGCGGCGCTTGGACATCCGGCCAATGCCATCGCTTGGCTAGGCAACACATTAGGACGCAGAGGCATTGGGCTCAAGGCTGGGGAGGTCATTCTCTCAGGCTCACTCGCGCCCCTCATCCCCGTGCAAAAAGGCGATCATTTGCGTTGCACCATCGCCGGCATGGGGCATTGCAATATCCGTTTCGGATAAGTCTTTCACTAGACTTTTTCTCTTCAATACTTTTTAAATCCTCAGGCAAGATTCAGGCAAAACCCTAGTCTTGCTCCACAATAAGCCTGCTCAATAGAGCACCGCAAACACCCTAAAACTGAACCGACTGAAGGAATGCCGCATGGCTAAGAAAACCATCGCCGATGTGATCAAAATGGTAGAAGAAAACGAAGTGCGCTTCGTCGACTTTCGCTTTACCGATACCCTGGGTAAATGGCAGCACATCACTACCCCTGTTTCGCAATTCAACGAAGACAAATTCAGCGAAGGCCAAGCATTCGACGGTTCTTCTATCGCAGGCTGGAAAGGCATTGAAGCCTCAGACATGCTCTTGATCCCCGATCCAGCCAGCGCTTTTATCGACCCTTTCTTCGAAGAAATCACCCTGGTGCTGATTTGCGATGTGATTGAGCCTACCGATGGCAAAGCCTACGAGCGCGACCCTCGCTCTATTGCCAAACGCGCCGAAGCCTACTTGAAACAATCTGGCTTGGGTGATACGGCGTTCTTCGGACCTGAGCCTGAGTTTTTCATCTTCGACAGTGTGCGCTGGGACACCGCACCTGGGCATAGTTTTTATGCTATCGACGAATACGAGGCGCCTTGGAATTCGGGCACAGCCATGGAAAACCAAGCCAACAAAGGCCATCGCCCACGCACCAAAGGTGGCTACTTCCCCGTTCCGCCGGTCGATAGCACGATGGATTTGCGCAATGAAATGTCGCAAGTGCTAGAGGCATTAGGTATCCCCGTTGAAGTACATCACCACGAGGTGGCTGGTGCTGGTCAGTGCGAAATTGGCACCCGTTTTTCTACGCTAGTAGAGCGCGCAGACTGGACGCTGATGCAAAAATATGTGATTCACAATGTCGCCCATGCCTACGGCAAAACCGTTACCTTTATGCCCAAGCCTTATGCTGGTGACAATGGCTCAGGCATGCATGTACACCAGTCAATCTGGCAAGATGGCAAGAATTTGTTTGCAGGCAGCGGCTACGCTGGTTTGTCAGAGTTTGCCCTGTACTACATTGGTGGCATCATCAAGCATGCCCGTGCCTTAAACGCGATTACCAATCCTGGCACCAATAGCTATAAACGCTTGGTGCCCCACTTCGAAGCGCCTGTGAAATTGGCTTATTCAGCCAAAAACCGCTCTGCTTCTATCCGTATTCCCAATGTCGCCAGCGACAAAGCACGCCGCGTAGAAGCGCGTTTTCCTGATCCGCTGTGCAACCCTTATCTCGGTTTTGCAGCCTTGATGATGGCAGGCTTAGACGGTGTAGAAAACAAAATTCACCCAGGTGAAGCGGCAAGCAAAGACCTCTATCACTTGCCACCAGAAGAGGATAAGCTGGTACCTACCGTTTGTGCCAGCCTGGATCAAGCACTTGAAGCCTTGGACCAAGACCGCGCATTCTTGACCAAAGGTGGTGTGTTTACTGACGGCTGGATTGATGCTTATATCGATCTAAAAATGCAGGAAGTCACGCGCAGCCGCGTGGAAGTCTCTCCTGTTGAGTACGATATGTACTTCTCTATTTAACGATAGATCGGCGTATTCATACCCAACAGACAAGCAGCCTTCGGGCTGCTTTTTTAACGCCGCTTGAAATTTTCTGCTGAAGTCATTGCCTATAGCGCCAGAAGCGCCGATACTTGCTGCCCACATATGACAAATGGCGATTTCGTGATAAGGTTCACGCTATGGAAAAGATGAAGTTCTCCCTCCCGCTACGCTTGATAACTTTAGGCATGGCTCTAAGTATGGCCGCGACTGCGCAGGCACAAATTTATCGCTGCCCTAGTAACGAATACACCAATGACAGCCGCATTGCCCAAAGCCGTGGCTGTAAGCCTTTGGAGGGCGGTAATGTCACTGTTATTCATGGCGCTACACGAAACTACGCGAGTGCCAGCAGTGCGCCTGCTAAAACGCGCAGCACTAGCGTTAGCCCACCCAGTGTGCGCCCAGCCTCCGTCAGCAGCAGCGCAGAACAACGCGCCCGCGACGCTGACTCGCGCCGCATCCTACAGGCTGAGCTGGAAAAAGCACAACAAAAACTAGCAGGACAACAGCAGGAATATAAAAATGGCCAACCCGATCGTTTAGGCAACGAACGCAACTACCAAAAGTATCTAGATCGCGTAGCTGAAATGAAAGCCGAAATCACCCGTACGGAAAACGATATTGCGGGACTGAAGCGCGAAATTGGCCGCCTGCCGCCAGCCTCAGGCTCATCCATGTAAAGAAGAGTGTTATAAAACAAATTCCTTATGAGAGCTGCCTGAGCAGCTCTTTTTTTTGTAGCACTAATCCAGCAATTTGGCTAATAAGGCGCCATCACATTGGCCTTGCAAGTCAAGCCAAACGCGATGCGGGTTCCCTGGTGCAACTTCTACCGCTTGCCCTTTTTCGTTTTGCATCTGGGCAATAGTAATTTGCCGATTGCCGCTAGGATGGATTACCTCTAGGGTGTTACCAACAGCAAAATGGTTTTTGGCTTCAACCAAGGCCCAGCCGTCATCGCGAATTTGGCAAACCTCGCCCACAAATTGGCTGCGTTGATTCAGCGAATGCCCGGTTTCATAGTTTTGATAATCCTGAGAGGGGCGACGCTCTAAAAATCCTGCGGTGTAACCACGATTGGCCAAGCCCTCCAGCTCGGTAATCAAATGTGGATTAAAAGGGCGACCCGCCATAGCATCATCAATGGCACGACGATAAATTTGCGCCGTGCGTGCGACATAGTAGCGGCTCTTGGTGCGCCCTTCGATTTTGAGGGAATCCACCCCCATCTGCGTCAGGCGCTCAACATATTCCACCGCCCGCAGGTCTTTGGAGTTCATGATGTAGGTGCCGTGTTCGTCTTCCATGATAGGCATCATCTGTCCCGCACGGCCACTGCTATGCCCTGCCTCGTGTATCAAATAGGTTTTATCTGCCAGCGGGTGGCGCTCCGTACCACCGCAAGCAGCAAAAGATTTTTCCGCCTGCTCATGCTCTGCCTCAAAATTGAAATCTTTGTCTAATTGCTGCGCAAGCGCTTCGCCTGTATTGGGGTCAATTTCGGCATCCTGGGGTGTATAGCTCCAGCGACAAGCATTGGTGCAAGTACCTTGATTCGGATCGCGTCGATTGAAGTAGCCCGATAGCAAACAGCGCCCAGAATAGGCCATGCACAATGCACCGTGCACAAATACTTCCAGCTCGATATCTGGACATTCTTGCCGGATTTTTTCAATTTCATCCAAACTCAGTTCGCGCGAGAGGATGATGCGCGTCAAGCCCATACGCTGCCAAAATTTCACCGCCGCGTAATTGGTAGTACTAGCCTGCACAGAAAGATGTATGGCTTGCTCCGGCCATTTCTCGCGCACCATAGCAATCAGGCCTGGGTCTGCCATGATGATGGCATCGGGTTTGAGCGCGATCACCGGCTCAATGTCGCGCAGATAGGTGCGCACTTTATCGTTATGCGCAATCAAATTGCTAGTGACGAAAAATTTTTTACCGCGTGCATGGGCTTCTGTTATGCCCTGCTGCAATTGTTCTAGGCGAAATTCGTTATTACGCGCGCGCAAACTATAACGCGGCTGGCCTGCATAGACTGCATCAGCCCCAAAGTCATAGGCTGCGCGCATTTTGTCCAAGCTGCCTGCAGGCAAGAGTAGTTCTGGTGCTTTTAGCATGGCTGCGCCCCTTGTTTTTTTGCCAAATTTGCGGCTGCTTTTTCCTGCGCCTGCGCGAGCCTGGCTCGTTTCGCTGCGCGGCGCTCTTCTAAAGGAGGCAATTGTTCGCCTACATGGCGCTGGCCTCGTGCCTTGGCCAAGGTAATTTGTTTTTGGCGTTCGGCAAAATTGCGCAACTGCGCTTCGTCATGCTTGCCATGACAATGCGGACAGCTCACACCCTGCACAAAGTAAGGGCTTTGCTTGTCTTCCTGACTGATAGGCTCACGGCAAGCGCGACAGAGTTCGTAATCACCCGGCACTAGGCCGTGCCCCACGCTCACGCGTTCGTCAAACACAAAGCATTCGCCCTGCCATTTGCTATCCTCAGGTCGCACTTCTTCTAAGTATTTGAGGATCCCGCCTTTGAGATGATAGACCTCATCAAAACCCTGTTGGCGCAAATAGGCCGTAGATTTTTCGCAGCGTATCCCGCCCGTACAAAACATGGCTATTTTCTTTTTGCCTTGGCGATTCTCTTCGTTCTGTATCCACTCGGGGAATTCAGTGAATTTATCGATATGCGGATTAACCGCACCATCAAAACTGCCCACGCGTACCTCATACTTATTGCGCGTATCGACCAAAAGCACATCGGGATCGCTAATGAGGGCATTCCAGTCCTGTGGCTGCACATAAATGCCTGCATGCTGGCTAGGGTCGATTTCAGGCACCCCCATCGTGACAATTTCTTTTTTCAGCTTGACCTTCATACGCAAAAAAGGCTCCGCCTCGGCCCAACTTTCTTTGTGCTCCAAATCGGCAAAGCCAGGCAAGCTGCGCAAATAGGCTAGCACCTGACGCACACCGGACTCAGGGCCAGCAATGGTGCCATTCATACCCTCGCGCGCCAATAGCAAAGTGCCTTTAACGCCCTCTTGTTTACAAACAGCCAAAATGGGATCGCGCCAAGCCTCAGGGCTTGCCACGCGCACAAAACGATAGAGTGCGCAGACTAAATAATGCATAGCTGAAACTGCCTCACCAGCAGCCTAGTAATAAAAAGTGGGCTATTTTAAAACAGCCACGATTTCATCATGGCCTTTAGGCAAAAGCTACAATTGCCCCCCATGACTACTACCGCACAAACCCACAGCGATATCCACGCCCTTCTTGCTGCCAATAAAAAGTGGGCGGCAGAAACAGCATCCGCACGCCCCGACTTTTTCACTTCTTTAATGGCGCAACAAGCGCCTGAATATATGTGGGTCGGTTGCTCAGATAGCCGCGTGCCAGCCAATCAAATCACCGGCTTGGCGCCGGGAGAGGTGTTTGTCCACCGAAATGTCGCCAATATGATTGTGCACAGTGATTTAAATATGCTATCGGCCGTCCAATATGCCGTTGATATTTTGAAGATCAAACATCTGCTCATCGTTGGCCATTATGGCTGTGGCGGTGTTGGCGCTGCGCTCTCGAATGTGCGCGTCGGTTTGGCCGACAACTGGATACGCCATATCAAAGATGTGCGCAATATCCACTGGGATTTCCTGGCCAGCATCCCTGAGGAAAAGCGCCATGCCACGCTCTGTGAGCTGAATGTAGTAGAGCAAACCTTTAACGCCGCTCGTAGCTCTGTTGTACAAGACGCTTGGGAACGCAATCACGATCTTTCCGTTCACGGTTGGATTTATGGCCTCAAGGATGGGCTGTTACACGATCTGCATATCGACATCAACAACCGCTCAGAAACAAAAGCACACTACGACCGAGCTATCGCCCTCATCCAGCAACGCGCTCAAATCGGCTAGGGTAAACATCATGTCGCCCTCACGCACAGCTATCTACAGCGGCACTTTTGATCCGGTCACGCTGGGACACTTGGATGTGATAGTCCGTGCAGCCACTTTGTTTGACCATCTAGTGGTAGCGGTTGCTGCGGCACACCATAAAAATACGCTGTTTAGCTTGAATGAGCGCATCGCACTGCTGCAAGCTAGTTTAAGCGAGCAAGAGCGCATTGAAGTGGTCAGCTTTGATGGGCTGGTCGTCGATTGTTGCCGCCGAATAGGTGCAGGCGCTATTGTGCGCGGCATTCGCAATGGCACAGACATGGACTATGAAAGCCAAATGGCGCAAATGAACCGCAAGCTAGCGCCTGAAGTAGAGACTATTTTTATGCTCCCTACCCCTAGCGTCCAGTGCATCAGCTCAACCCTAGTGCGTGAAATCAGTAAGCTAGGTGGGGATATAACGCAATTGGTCACTCCTGCCGTTTTGTCTGCCTTGCAAACGAAGAAGCAGGCGGCGAAGACATAAAAAACTATGGCCTTGAAAATCACTAGCGAGTGCATCAACTGCGATGTGTGCGAGCCGCAATGCCCCAATCAAGCCATCAGCATGGGCGATGAACACTACACAATCAACCCCGACTTATGCACGGAATGTGTAGGGCATTTTGACGAGCCGCAGTGCGTCGCCATTTGTCCTGTAGACTGCATACCGCAAGACCCTACACATGCCGAAACAGCAGCCGATCTGATGCTGAAATACCAAACCTTACAGCAGCAAAAAAAGATATAAAAAGATAGCTGCCCAGGCAGTATATACGCGCAAAAATCGATAAAACACCACGAAAAATCTACACTTGACCTAAAGCTTGGACTTTCCAAGCTAGCCAGAGCTTACGCAAAGGCGTTAATGAAGTGCGTTGGTGCAAAACAGCAAACCCGTCTTTTTCAATCTCGCGCAGCAAATTGCGATAAATCGCAGCCATCATCAAACCTGGTTTTTGCGCTCGAAAATCCTGCGCGGGCAGCAAGTCCAAGGCTTCATCGTAAATCTTCTGCGCTCTCTGTGCCTGAAACTGCATCAAAGCAGAGAAGCGTTCAGAATATTGATGCTGATGGATTTCCTGCACAGGCACGGCAAAGCGTTCTAAGTCTTCAATAGGCAAGTAAATGCGTCCGCGGTCAGCATCTTCGCCCACATCGCGGATGATATTTGTGAGCTGTAGTGCCAGCCCTAGTTTGTGTGCGTAGGCAATAGTGCGCTTATCTTCAAAGCCCAAAATCCGCGCTATGACTTCACCCACTAAGCCTGCTACGAAGTAACAATATTTTTCTAAGCTAGCAAAATTCCAATAACGGTTTTGCTCCAAATCCATTTGGCAGCCTTGAATGACTCCGAGCAAATGCTCAGGCGTGATGCCGTAGGCCGCACAGTGCGGCACTAGCGCCTGCATGACAGGGTGACGCTGCACCAGCGTGCCGCCAGCAAAACTTAGCTCAACATCGCCGCGCCACCAAGCTAACTTTTGCGCTGCGATATGGGGTTCAGCAACTTCATCGACGACATCATCAACTTCGCGGCAAAAAGCGTAAAAAGCCGTTATGGCAGCACGCTTTTCTTTGGGTAAAAATAAAAATGCATAGTAAAAACTGCTGCCCGAAGCAGCAGTTTTTTGTGCCACATAGTTTTCTGCGGTATCCACCAAACAGCTCGCTTGCAGGGCTGGCCTATTTATTGGTTGTCCATAAAGCTGCGCAATTTGTCACTGCGGCTAGGGTGTTTGAGCTTGCGTAAGGCTTTGGCCTCAATCTGGCGTATGCGCTCACGCGTGACATCGAATTGCTTGCCCACCTCTTCCAGCGTGTGATCTGTGGACATTTCGATACCAAAACGCATGCGCAGCACTTTGGCTTCGCGCGGGGTCAGGCCATCCAAAATATCTTTCACCAAATCCCGCAGACCTGCTTGCAAAGCCGCATCAATCGGTGCGGTATTGCTGCTGTCTTCGATAAAGTCGCCCAAGTGGCTATCGTCATCATCGCCAATGGGCGTTTCCATGCTGATAGGCTCTTTCGCAATTTTCATGATTTTGCGAATTTTGTCTTCAGGCATCTCCATTTTTTCAGCCAAAAGGCGTGCGTCAGGTTCAAAGCCATGCTCTTGCAAATGCTGACGATTGATACGATTCATCTTGTTGATGGTTTCGATCATGTGCACGGGAATCCGAATCGTCCGAGCTTGATCGGCAATTGAACGGGTAATTGCTTGTCGAATCCACCAAGTAGCATAAGTTGAGAATTTGTAGCCACGGCGGTATTCGAATTTATCAACCGCCTTCATCAGACCAATATTGCCCTCTTGAATCAAATCCAAAAACTGCAGACCACGATTCGTGTATTTTTTAGCGATAGAAATCACCAAGCGCAAATTCGCCTCGATCATCTCGCGCTTAGCAAAGCGTGACATTTTCTCGCCATCATTCATGCGCTTATTGATGTCTTTGAGCTCATCGAGTGGCACAACAACACGCGCTTGCAAATCGATCAGCTTTTGCTGCAGCTCTTGAATGGGGGGGATGTAGCGCTCCATAGTAGCGGACCAAGGCTTGCCTGCTTTGGCCTGTTTCTCAACCCATTGCAAATCTAAAATATGGGATTCCACGCGCTCACCATTTTTATTGCGGCCGGAGAAGTCACGCACAAAATCACTTTGTGGGTAATGGCATTTTTCAACAATAATTTTTCGCAGCTCGCGCTCTACGCGTCGTACTTCTTCAACTTGCAGGCGGACATTTTCACAAAGCTTCTCAATCGTTTTTGCTGTGAAGCGAATCTGCATGAGCTCCTGTGTAAGTGCCTGCTGGGCTTTGTTATAGGCGGCACTGCCATAACCGTCTTTATCGTAAGCCTTATGCACCTTTTCAAACAAAGTTCGTAACACATCAAAGCGGCGTAAAGCTTCGTTTTTTAGCTCTTCTAACTTTTTGGTTAGCGCCTTACTGCCGCCTTTGCCATCATCATCATCGGCTTCATCGTACTCATCAAAATCTTCCTCAGCTACATAATCATCAGCCTCGTCGCTGACCATAAAGCCGTCAACCACAGTGGAAATCACGACCGTTCCAGCTCGAATTTCTTCGGCCATCTGAAAAATCTCTGCGATCGTAGCCGGTGTATGACTAATGGCCTCCATCATATTATTTAAGCCGCCTTCGATGCGCTTGGCAATTTCGATTTCGCCCTCCCGCGTCAGCAGCTCAACCGTGCCCATTTCACGCATATACATACGGACAGGGTCAGTAGTGCGACCAAACTCGGAATCTACGGTCGAAAGCGCTGCCTCTGCCGCCTCTTCAGCTTCTTCTTCGGTAGAGCCAGTAGGCGCGTTATCTGTGATGATGAGGGTTTCAGCATCAGGGGTCTGTTCGTAAACTGCCACGCCCAAATCGCTGAGCGTGGTAATAACAGCTTCCAGAGTTTCTGCGTCAACCAATTTGTCGGGCAAATGGTCAGAAATTTCGGCATGGGTCAAATAACCGCGGGTCTTACCCAGTTTAATCAGCGTTTTCAGGCGTTGGCGGCGATTCTGCAAATCCTCTTCTGATAGAACCGCTTCGTCTAAACCAAACTCTTTCATCAAAGCGCGCTCTTTTGCTTTTGAAAGCTTCATTCGCAAGGGCTTCACTTTTTCGCCTGTGCCAGCTGCAGCAACCTCTTCCACCGCTTCGACTTCATCTTCCAAATCCGTCAGATCGACATCATCGTCCTCTGCCGCTTTTTTCTTGGCTGTTTTTTTGGCTTTAGCTGGCGCTTTAGCAGACTTTGCTGGCGCCTTCACCACTTTTTCTTCTTTAGCTGCAGCTGCTTTACCTGCCGTTTTAACCGCTACTTTTGTGCTGGTTTTTTTAGCTGGCTTTTCTGCGGCTTCGGTCTCTGCAACTTTTTTTGCTTTTGTTGCTTTTACCGGCTCCTCAACTACTGCAGTTGCCAGTTTTTTTGCAGCAGGTTTTACCAAATGTGTTTTTCCAGCCATATCAGCCTCGATAAAAAAAGTTCAAATGCGAAAAATGTGCAGTAAGGCGCAGATGCGGCACTTAGCTTGCAAAACAAGAGCGCAAAGAGAGAAAAATCAAAAGAAGCCGCAAAGCACAAGGGCGAACATTTGGGATATAGCCCTTGCGATATGCCTGACGCTTTGATGATGCGTGCCGTATGGCATCGGAGGTACTACTGTCGCAGTTTGCAGCAATGATGTGGATTATACCAAACGCTCTTTTGCCAATAAGAAAAAAGCCGCGCGTTGCGCGGCTTTGGTACGACTCGTCTGTTGTATTAATGGCATCAATAGCGCAGAAACACCGCCCCCCAAGTAAAGCCGCCCCCAACCCCTTCCAGCATCAAATGCTGTCCTTTTTTCACTTGACCATTGCGCACGGCATGGTCTAAGGCCAAAGGAATGGATGCGGCAGAAGTATTACCATGCTGATCCACAGTTACCACGCACTTTTCCATAGGTAATTTGAGTTTTTTGGCCGTGCTTTGCATGATGCGAATATTCGCTTGATGGGGAATTAGCCAATCAATATCGTCCTGCGTTTTCCCTGCTTTTTCTAGGGCTGTACGCGCAGCGCCCTCCAGTACGCCAACAGCTAGTTTAAATACTGCTTGTCCATCCATCTTCAGTGTAGGGTCGCCCAGTATCTGCCCTTTATCAACATGACCAGGCACACACAAAATATTGGTATGGCGACCATCGGCATGCATATCACAAGACAAAATGCCTGGTTCCTCGCTAGCCTCTAACACGACGGCACCTGCACCATCACCAAACAAAACACAAGTAGTGCGGTCATTAAAGTCTAAAAGTCGGCTGAAAATTTCGCTACCGACCACCAAAGCCCGTTTTGCTGCGCCGCTCACAATCATGCTATTGGCTACAGTTAAAGCGTAAACAAAGCCGCTACAAACTGCTTGGACATCAAAAGCGGGGGCACCGATGACGCCAGCATGCTCAGCACCTAGTTCTGATAGTTTGCGCTGCAAAATACTCGCGGTTGATGGGAAAACCATATCCGGAGTAGATGTCGCGACAATAATCAGGTCGACATCGGCTGCCGTTTTCCCAGCCGCAGCTAAAGCATTTTTAGCCGCCTCCAGCGCCAAATCACTGGCGAACTGATCATCAGCGGCAAAGTGGCGTGCGTGAATCCCGGTGCGCTCCACTATCCACTCATCCGAGGTTTCAATCCCATTTTGCGCTAACTCCATCGCCAAATCTGCATTACTCACGCGGCGCTTTGGCGTGTAACTACCAGTCCCTGTAATGCGGGCGTAAATTTTTTCCATAACCATGCTTCCAATCAACTTAAGCTAGCAATCCAGGCTACCCAAGCAAAAAGCCCACTTAGCATACGCCAGGTGGGCTTACATACTCAGTCCGAGCACAAGTCTCGCACCAAATTAAAAATCAAAAACAATTATTGAGCGTCAGATTTTGTCTTCAAAACCTTACGACCACGATAGAAGCCATTAGGGCTGATGTGGTGACGCAGGTGAATCTCGCCCGTTGTTGCTTCAATTGCAATGCCAGGAACAGTTAAAGCATTGTGTGAGCGATGCATGCCACGCTTAGAGGGAGATTTTTTATTTTGCTGAACAGCCATGCTGAACTCCTAAATGATCACTTGCCAAATATGAAGCGCAAAACTCACCAACGATGACATTGGAAAACCCAATTAACTCGCGTAAAGCGCATTCAAAAATATGTGGTAGGACGTACAAGATTCGAACTTGTGACCAACGGATTAAAAGTCCGCTGCTCTACCAACTGAGCTAACGTCCCACGCTTGTTGCTAGCCCACGATTGTATAGCGTTTTTTGCCTTTTTCGCAAGATAACCCAAAAAAAATTTATTTTTTTGAGAGCAAGCTAAGCACGCCCATCATGGTTTACAAGGATAAGTAACAGTGCAAACTTCAATTCGTTTTTCACCATTTGGGGTGAGTAAGCGCAAAGAGTCACCTTCCCGCGCTTTAAGTAACACCCTAGCAATTGGAGATACCCAACTGACTTGCCCTTGCTGCGTATCCGCCTCATCGATGCCGACGATGCGTACACAACGGGGGCGAATTGTACCCTCAGAAATGTCTTCTTCCTCGTATTCCACCTGTGCACCGAAAAAAATTTGTTCACTTCCATAGTGCACGCTGGAGTCCACTACCTCTGCAATCTCGAGGCGCTTAGTCAGAAAACGAATACGCCTATCGATTTGTCGCAATCTTTGTTTGCCATAGATGTAATCACCATTTTCACTGCGATCACCGTTTTTGGCAGCCCAATGCACCACCTCAGTCACTTGCGGTCGTTCGACATCCATCAACTGCAGTAGTTCAGCTTGCAAACTTTGATAGCCTTCAGGCGTTATATAGTTTTTGGTGCCAGCAGGAAGAGCTGGCAAAGCCAGCTCTTCATCTTCCTCATGATCCGTTTCTTTTGTAAATGCTTTACTCACGCGCCTACTCCTCGATGGCGCTTGTTGAGCCAAGCGCCTCTATGCGGTCAATGTACTATTGGGCCAATCTTGAATATAAGATTTAAGCTGCTCGTTTTCAAATCGCTCGCTTTCAAGCACCGCTTTAGCGACATCATAAAAGCTAAGTACCCCCAGCAATACCGCCCCATCCATGACGGGCATATAGCGCGCATGCGAATCCAGCATGGCCTGCAATACTTCCTTCAATTCAACTTCAGGGTCTAAAACTGCAGGTGAAGTATCCATCACACTCTCGACCATTAAGCCACGATAGGCGTCGGGTTTGCTATGCACCGTAGCGATGATTTCACGGAAGGTCAAAATCCCCACCAAAGCGCCGCGCTCCATAACAACAACGGAGCCAATGTCGTTTTGCGCCATGGTCGCCAGCGCCAGATGCAAGGGCTCTTGAGGAGAAGCAGTAAAGAGGGCATTGCCTTTTACTCGCATGATGTCGCGAACTTTCATAAACTTCCCTTTCATCCAAATAAGCCATATAGCGCATGAAGTTTAGAAGTTTTAGCCAAGGCGAGCAAGGCCAAGCCATTGCACAAAAGGATTCGGCGTTTTTGTGCGACGGCGCTAGGCTCACCGCGTTCGAAACGCTATGATGTCTGCCTTCTTGCCAATCCCACTGACTATGCCTTTAACGGATTTACACTTGCCTGCAAACGCCCAAGTGCAAGTATTGGCAGACATCCATTTGCACGCCAGCGATGATGCTACTTTTACTGCATGGCAAGGTGCCATGTTAGGCAGCCATGCAGACGCCATTATTTTGCTGGGCGATATTTTTGAAGTTTGGGTTGGTGATGACTGGGGTTTGCAAGACCCGTTCGCGCTGCAGTGCGCTGCCGTTTTGCGCCAAGTCAGCCAACATCGCAAGCTGTATTTCATGCACGGCAATCGCGATTTTTTGCTGAACACCGCCTATGCCCACTACTGTGGCATGCAAATTTTGGCCGACCCTTGCGTATTGGCTATAGGCCAACAGCGCACCTTGCTCAGCCACGGTGATGCTTGGATAAGCAGCGATCTGCCGTATCAAGCCTTTCGTCAACTGGCGCGCAGTCCAGATTGGCAGCACGACTTTTTAGTTAAACCGCTAGATGAACGCATCGCCTTAGGCGCAGCCATGCGCGCCCAAAGCCAAGCCGCGCAAACTGGACGCAACCATTACGATGATATTGACACCACCCTTGCCATTGCCGCCATGCAGCGAGCAGGCGCAGCAACTTTGGTGCACGGCCACACCCATCGCCCCAGTTGTGATGCACTAGACGCACAGCACACGCGCTGGGTACTTAGCGATTGGGATGCAGGTCAAAAACGAGGCGATATTTTGCGCATCAGCACCACAGGCGTAAAGCGTGAGCAGATATCTTTTTAATAGCTGCTCAGGCAATTTTGGCGGCCTAAAGTCCCCAAAATACTCTTCAATTAGTGGCGAATCTTGTAACCAATTTTAAGCAGATACACAGCAAGGCTGGCGACCAGTACAAAGGCTGCGCTCGCGACAGCCAAGCTCATAAAAGGCGACACATCGCTCTGCCCAAAGAAGCCAAAGCGAAAGCCATCAATCAAATAGAAAAAAGGGTTAAAGCGACTGATGTGCAGCCACAGCGGCGGCAGCGAATGCAAGGAATAAAACACCCCACTCAAAAAAGTCATCGGCACAATGATGAAGTTTTGAAAGGTAGCCATTTGGTCAAATTTTTCCGCCCACAAGCCTGCTACCACACCCAAGCTGGCCAGTAAGCCCGCGCCTAAGAAAGCAAATATCAGTACCCACCACGGCGCCGCAAAAGACAGTGGCACAAAAAATGCCGCTACCGCCAAAACACCAGCGCCGACAACAACGCCGCGCAAAATAGAGGAGAACAAATACGCACCAAACCAGCCCCAGTGCGAGAGTGGCGTGAGCAAAAGAAAAATCAAATTGCCCATAATCTTGCTTTGTATCAGCGATGATGAGCTATTGGCAAAAGCATTTTGCAGCACGCTCATCATCACCAGCCCTGGCACCAAAAAGGCCAGATAAGTCACCCCTGGATACACCTGCACA
>CAZSPW010000019.1:0-20836 GCA_964608575.1 uncultured Burkholderiaceae bacterium
ATTCATTTGGGGCATACCGTGGTGCTGAACAAAATGCGCCAGTTGCAAGACTTGGGGCATCAGGTGATTTTTTTAATCGGCGATTTCACCAGCTTGATTGGCGATCCATCGGGGCGCAACAGCACGCGCCCGCCGCTGACGCCCGAGCAAATTCAGGCCAATGCCGAAACCTATAAAGAGCAGGCTTTTAAAGTGCTGGACCCAGCCAAAACCGAGCTGCGCTATAACAGCGAGTGGTGCAATCAACTGGGGGCCGCGGGCATGATTCAACTAGCCAGCCGCTACACCGTGGCGCGAATGTTGGAGCGCGACGATTTCACCAAACGCTATGCGGCGGGGCAATCCATCAGCGTGCACGAATTTTTATACCCGCTGATGCAGGGCTATGACTCGGTGGCGCTCAAAGCCGACCTAGAGCTGGGCGGCACCGACCAAAAATTCAACTTGCTGATGGGGCGCCATTTGCAGCAAGAATATGGGCAAGAGCCGCAATGCGTGCTGACCATGCCACTATTGGTGGGGCTGGATGGCGTGGACAAAATGTCCAAATCCAAGAACAACTATGTCGGCATCACCGAAGACGCCAACACCATGTACGCCAAAATCTTGTCGATCTCTGACGATCTGATGTGGAATTGGTACACCTTGCTATCGTTCAAGGACGAAACCGAAATTGCCAAGCTAAAAGCCGAAGTGGCAGGCGGGCGCAACCCCAAAGAAGCCAAGGTGCTGCTGGCCAAAGAAATCACCGCGCGCTTTCACTCGGCCGCCGCTGCCGATGCGGCCGAGCAAGATTTCATCCACCGCAGCCGTGGCGGTATTCCCGACGACATTCCTGCAGTACAACTGCAAGGCGCGCCGCTAGGCATAGGCGTATTGCTAAAAATGGCAGGTTTGGCGGCGTCCACGGGCGAGGCCAATCGCCATATCGATGGCAACGCCGTGAAAATTGACGGCAGCCCCGTCAGTGACAAAGGCCTCAAACTGGAGGCTGGCACTTTCGTGCTGCAAGTGGGCAAGCGCAAATTTGCGCGGGTGACGCTGGCCTAAATGAGGCATTCTTCAGTCTGCGCGAGTGCTATTGAAATTCAAGCAGATAAAAGGAGCTGCCCAGGCAGGATTCTCGGCTTAATTTGTCAAAAACATGCCTAAAAATAGGCTGATATTTTCAATATATTTAACCGCTGTTTGATGCGCGCCTAATGGTATCCTCAGCAGGTTTTGCAGATTTTTGCTCTCACACCAACCATTTGATAAAGGAAGAAACATGGGCATTTGTACAGGACGCACCGTCATCATCACTGGCGCAGGCGGCGGTTTGGGCGCAGCGCACGCACGCGAGTTTGCACGCGCAGGCGCCAATGTCGTGGTAAATGATATTAATCGCGATGCCGCACAAAAAGTGGTAGATGAAATCATTGCCGCTGGCGGCAAGGCTGTGGTCAACACCAGCGACATCACCAACTACGCCGACAGCGAAAACGCCGTCAAGCAAGCCATTGCCGAATTTGGCGATTTGCATGTGGTGTTGAACAACGCCGGCATCAACCGCGACCGCATGTTTGCCAGCCTCACCGAAGCCGATTGGGACGCCATCATGGCCGTGCACCTCAAAGGCCACTTTTGCATCAGCAGCCACGCCGTGCACTACTGGCGCGACCAGAGCAAAGCGGGCAAAAAAGTCGATGCGCGCATCATCAACACCACCAGTGGCGCAGGCTTGCAAGGCTCTATCGGTCAAAGCAACTATGCCGCAGCCAAGGCAGGCATCTGCGCTTTAACACTAAACCAAGCGGCCGAGTTGGGGCGCTACGGCATTACCGCCAACGCCATTGCGCCCGCAGCGCGCACTGGCATGACCACCGCCGTAGAAAGCATGGCCACGCGCATGGCCAAGCCCACCGACGGCAGTTTTGACTACTGGGCACCAGAGAATGTCTCCAGTCTGTTGGTTTGGCTAGCGAGCGAACAGTCGGCTCATGTCACAGGCAAAGTGTTTGAAGCCGAGGGCGGCAAAATCTCGATCGCAGATGGCTGGCGTTCAACCAAACCCGCCGACAAAGGCGCAAAATGGGAGCCAGAAGAGTTAACTGCTGTGGTAAACCAATTGATCGCCGATGCAGTACCTGCACAAAAAGTTTACGGTACCTGATTTTGTGATTTTTTGCTGCTATAATTTGCGGCTTATTCCTCAATAGCTCAGTCGGTAGAGCGCCGGACTGTTAATCCGTAGGTCCCTGGTTCGAGCCCAGGTTGAGGAGCCAAATCGAAAGGGATGCCCCGCAAGGAGCATCCCTTTTTTATTTGTCGCACACTTCACACTTGGCCCAGTCACCAACTAACAGCCATCGATAGCCATTCATCAAAAAACCGCCACAGTTTTATAGCTGTAGCGGCTTTGTAGCGTTCGATGAGTTGGAGCGCGCTACTTTTTCAAGCTATCGCGAATCTCGCGCAGCAGTGCAATGTCCTCTGGCGTTTCGGCAGGCGGCGCTTCGGCCTCTTTCCGAAAACGGTTCATGATTTTGACCATCTGAAAGATGATGAAGGCCAAAATCACGAAGTTCAACACGATGGTCAGGAAATTGCCCCAGCCGAGCAAATTGGCCCCTGCCGCCTGCAAGGAGGCGTAGGTTTCCACGCCCTCTACAGGCTTAGTCGGCGGCGTGAGGATGAAGTATTTCTGACTGAAATCCAACCCCCCTGTGACTTTGCCTATCACCGGCATGATGATGTCTTTGACCATGGAGTCCACGATCTTGCCGAAAGCGCCGCCGATGATGACGCCCACGGCCAGGTCCATGACATTGCCTTTGAGGGCAAATTCGCGAAATTCTTGCATCATGCTCATATAGATACCTAGCTCCTATCTATTGGTATTAGGGGAGAAAAAAATAAAAAAGCCACTCAAGTATCGCCGCAAAAGAAAAAAACTTATGTGCCCGCAACATTTGCGTATGATTTTTGTCGCTCACAGCCTCACGACTGCATGAGGCAATCCCTGCTCTTGAAAGACCTAGGGCAGAAACCGTACAATCAGGGGCTTTCTTCCGTTTTTCATACTTACCAAGGGCTACCATGAGTCAAGAAAAGACGCAGGCAGAGATTGATGCCAGCAAAAGAACATGGATGATTACCAGCGCCTGTGCAGGCGCCGTAGGTGCGGGTTTCGTCGCCGTACCGTTTGTGTCGTCTTTCACGCCATCTGAAAAAGCCAAGGCCGCAGGTGCTGCGGTCGAGGTCGATATTTCTGACATTCAACCAGGCGATATGAAGCGCACCGAGTGGCGCGGCAAACCCATTTGGATTTTGCGCCGCACGCCCGAACAGTTGGCCAGCTTGAAAACAGACGAGCCGCAACTGGCCGACCCCGAATCCATTCGCACCAATGTGCCCACGCCAGAATATGCGCGCAACCAATGGCGTTCGATTAAGCCAGAGTTTTTTGTGTGCATTGGCATTTGCACCCATTTAGGCTGTGCGCCGAATGACAAATTCACGCCGGGGGCACAACCTTCGCTGCCAAGCGACTGGCCGGGCGGCTTTCTTTGCCCGTGCCACGGCTCCACTTTTGATCTAGCTGGCCGTGTGTTTAAGAACAAGCCTGCACCAGACAACTTGGAAGTGCCCCCCCATAAATACCTGAGCGACACCAAAATTTTGGTGGGCGAAGCCTAACAGGACTGAGACTTAAGGACACCTACCATGGCTGAATTCAAGGAAATTTCCCCTAACGCCAGTTATGTCGCGAAGACGAAAAACTGGTTTGAAAACCGTTTTCCCACGGCTTTCGAGGCGTACGACACGCATATGGCGGGCTATTTCGCCCCCAAAAACTTCAACTTCTGGTACATCTTCGGCTCGCTGGCACTGCTGGTGCTAGTCATCCAGATCGTTACCGGCATCTTCCTGGTCATGCACTACAAACCCGACGCTGCCAAGGCGTTCGAGTCGGTCGAGTACATCATGCGCGATGTGCCAGGCGGCTGGATCATCCGCTATATGCACTCCACTGGCGCTTCGGCCTTCTTTGTCGTGGTTTATTTGCATATGTTCCGCGGCTTGCTTTATGGCTCTTACCGTAAGCCGCGCGAGTTGGTATGGATTTTCGGCTGCTTAATTTTCTTGTGCTTGATGGCCGAGGCTTTTTTTGGCTATCTGCTGCCTTGGGGACAAATGTCTTACTGGGGTGCGCAAGTGATTGTGAATTTATTTGCTGCCATTCCTTTTATCGGCCCCGATTTGGCGCTTTTGATCCGCGGTGATTATGTCGTCGGCGATGCCACGCTCAACCGCTTTTTCAGCTTCCATGTGATTGCCATCCCATTGGTTTTGATTGGCTTGGTTGCAGCGCATTTGCTGGCTTTGCACGATGTGGGCTCAAACAATCCTGACGGCATCGAAATCAAACAGGGGCCTAAAGGCAATCGCTGGAGTGCAACTGCGCCTGCTGACGGTGTACCTTTCCACCCTTATTACACGGTGCACGATATTCTTGCCGTATGTGGCTTTCTTTTCGTTTTTTGCGCGGTAGTGTTCTTCGCGCCAGAGATGGGTGGCTACTTCCTTGAGTACAACAATTTTGTACCGGCAGACCCACTGGTTACCCCCCTGCATATCGCGCCTGTTTGGTACTTTACGCCCTTCTATTCCATGCTGCGTGGCGTGACTTCAGAGTTCGCAACCGTGCTTGGTTTGATCGCCATCGCTGCCGCGTTTTTTGCAGGGCGCAAAGGTTTGCTGCCCAAATTCCTGAAGTTGCCTGCATTGGCCGTAGCCGTGTTGGTGGCCTTACTGCTGGGCTTGCTACCAGGCTTGCTCAACTGGGCAGGCTCACCCAAAGTGTTGGTCAATGCGCTCAACAGTGTTGGTGGCGCTTTGCAAGGCGTGCCTTTCTTTGGCACCCTGTGGGAGATGATCTGGAAAGGTATCGATGCGAAATTCTGGGGCGTGGTCGCCATGGGTGGCGCAGTGGTCATTTTGATTTTCTTGCCCTGGCTAGATAAATCACCCGCCAAATCGATTCGCTACCGCCCTAAATGGCACACCTATCTATATGCGGTGTTTGTAGTGATCTTTGTGGTACTGGGCTATTTGGGTGTGCAGCCGCCTTCACCTGTGGGTGAGCGCGTGAGCCAAGTGGGCACACTGTTCTACTTTGGCTTCTTCCTGCTGATGCCTTGGTGGAGCCAAAAGGGGCAATTCAAAGCGGTGCCTGAGCGCGTGACTTTTACCCCTCACTGATGCCAGACGGAGAACAATAATCATGAAAAAACTATTTGCTATTTTTGTTTCTTCGCTGGCCTTGTTGATGGGCAGCGCACACGCCGCCTCTGGCGGCGCGCCTTGGGATAAAGCGCCCATCAATACCAGCGACATGGCATCACTGCAACGCGGCGCAGGGATTTTTGTCAATTACTGCCTCAACTGCCACAGCGCCGCCTTTATGCGCTGGAATCGCTTACAAGACATTGGCTTGACCGAAAAGCAAATCAAAGACAATTTCTTGAATGTGACGGCTGAAGACAAAGGTCGCGTTTATGGCGAGACCATGAAAGCCACCATAGACCCCAAACAAGCCAAGGCTTGGTTTGGTGCGAACCCGCCCGATTTGACTGTGATCGCGCGTTCACGCGCTGGCAGCAATGGCTCAGGTGCAGACTACCTGTATACCTATATGCGTGGTTTTTATCGCGACGATATGCGCCCTACGGGCTGGAACAATATCGTCTTCCCGAATGTAGGTATGCCCCATGTACTGTGGCAACTGCAAGGCGAGCGCAAGCCCATCTACAGCACGCCAGCTGGTGAGCATGGCGCAGCCGAAGGCGGCGAAGCGCATAAAGTCTTTACGGGCAAATGGGAACAAATCACCCCAGGCACGCTCAGCCCCGCTGAATACGACCGCGCCGCAGCCGACTTGGTCAATTACCTGCAATGGATGGCTGAGCCTGCGCAAAACAAACGCATCCGTATTGGCGTGTGGGTCTTGTTATTCTTGGGCGTGTTCGGCTTGATGGCTTGGCGTTTGAACGCAGCCTTCTGGCAAGAAGTGAAGTAATTTCAGGTCATTTATGGCGGTTTAGGCCGCCGAATCTGCCTGAGCAGCTTCTTTTTTTATAGCATATTCGTACAGAGTGACGGCCACAAGCCGTCATTTTGCTTTTACCCCTTTTGACTTTAGGAGTCGCACATCATGATGGTTTTGTACTCTGGCACAACCTGCCCTTTCTCACACCGCTGCCGTTTCACCCTGTTTGAAAAAGGCATGGATTTTGAAATCCGCGATGTAGATTTGTACGCCAAGCCGGAAGATATTCAGGTCATGAACCCCTATGGGCAAGTGCCTATTTTGGTGGAGCGCGATTTGATTTTGTACGAATCCAACATCATTAATGAGTACATTGATGAGCGCTTCCCGCATCCGCAACTCATGCCCGGCGATCCTGTCGATCGTGCGCGCGTGCGCCTGTTTTTGCTGAATTTCGAGAAAGAGCTGTTCTCCCATGTCAGCACGCTAGAAAACCGCGATTTGAAATCCAAAGGCGGGGAAAAAGCCTTTGAAAAAGCTCGCGCTCATATCCGCGATCGACTCACGCAAATGGCCCCCATTTTCTTGAAAAACAAATTCATCATGGGCGACAATTTCTCTATGCTCGATGTCGCACTCGCGCCCCTGCTCTGGCGTTTAGATTATTACGGCATTGAACTCTCGAAAAACGCTGCCCCTCTGCTGAAATATGCTGAGCGCATTTTCTCGCGTCCAGCCTATATTGAAGCACTCACGCCCTCTGAAAAAGTCATGCGCAAGTAAGCAGCTCTGCGCGCTCACGCTTACGCTCAAGCGCCTTCGGGCGCTTTTGCTTTTTGTAGAATCCAAAACCATGAGTACAACACCATTACGCGCCCATTTATTGCGCGCTACCCACGCATGGCTAAGCGAAAACGGCCACACGCCTTATGTGCAAGTGCTCGTCGACCGCTTTGTTCAAGTGCCACCTGAATATGTGCGGGATGGCTCTATCGTGCTCAACATCAGCTGGGATTCAACCAATAAACTGCAATTAGGCGACCAATGGATTGAGTTTCAAGCGCGCTTTAACGGCCAAGTGCGCCACATCATGTTTCCTGTAGATCATGTCGTCAGCCTTTTTTCCAAAGAAACGCAAGAAGGCTATCAGGCGATGACGGGCGATGAATTTATCGCTATCCGCGATGGACAATACCAATTACCGCAAGAAAAAGAGCGCGAAGAAAGCGACAAAGAACAGCGCCCAACGCCTACTTCGACTACCGGCGAATCTGTTGCGCAAACACCAAATGCACGCAAACCGACTTTCACACGCGTGAAGTGAGACGCGGTAGGAAAAATGGCTAAATTTCTGGCTATAATTGCTAGCTGTGTGCCGGTTTAGCTCAGTTGGTAGAGCAACCGCCTTGTAAGCGGTAGGTCGTCAGTTCGAATCCGACAACCGGCACCAATGATTTGTTTTGGGCTTGTTCGAACAAGTCCAAAGAGATGTGAAAAAGCTAGGAAACCCGCACTGCTTAAGGCTTTGCGGGTTTTTTATTGTCCGAACTTGTCCAAGCTTTTTCAGCCCAAGCCAAGGAAAATGTTGGCACATTTGTTGGCTGGTAGAAGGGCAGGGCATCGACCTTACAATCGGTGCAGATCAGAGCATGAAGAAGAGAAAAGAAGGACGGATATGAATAGGGGGCGCCAAGCGATTTTGTCTTTGCCTAGAGTCTGCAAGCGCAGTATCGCGTTGATGGTCGATTTGCTCTTAGCCTATGCCTCGGTTTGGTTGGCGATTTTTGTGCGCTTGGGGGTGCATAGCTCACCTTTGCAAGATGCTGGGCATAGCGCTTATTTTCTAGCACCTTTAATTGCGCTGCCTATTTTTGTGCGCATGGGTTTGTATCGCGCAATTTTTCGCTACACCAGCGCTAAGGCTATTTGGACTATCAGCAAGGCTTGTTTGTTATATGCGCTGCTTTTCATGGCTTTGTTGGTGTTTATTGGCTTGCCGCATACCCCCCGCAGTGTCGGCATCATCCAGCCCGCATTTTTTTTCATTTTTGTGCTGGCATCGCGAGCGGCGGTGGGCTTTTGGTTGGAGCAAAGCTATCAGCGGAAAAACCGGCCGGGTGAAGCACGGCCTGCCTTGATTTTTGGTGCAGGCTTGGCGGGGCGGCAATCGGCGGCAGGTTTTGCCAACAACCCTGAGTACGACATCGTGGGCTTTGTGGACGACGACCCGAAATTACACGGTTTGCAGATAGCGGGCTTGACGGTGTATAGCCGTGCGCAATTGCCCAAAATCTTAGAGCGCAAAGGGGTGGGCGATGTCTTGGTGGCCATCTCCTCCATTAGCCGTAGCGAGAAACAAAGTATTTTGAATTTTTTGCTGGGCCTGAAGGTGCGCGTGCGCATTTTGCCTGGCCTGACCGATTTGGCCGACGGGAAAATCAGCATCCAAGAGTTTCGCGATGTGGCGATTGATGATTTGCTGGGGCGTGAGCCTGTGGCGCCAGACCAGCAGCTATTGAGCAAAAACATCCAAGGCCAAACGGTGGCGGTAACGGGTGCTGGTGGCTCGATAGGCAGCGAGCTGTGCCGGCAGATATTGCGGCTGCAGCCTAAGCGTTTGATTTTGATTGAACGCACCGAGTTTGCGCTCTATTCGATCCATCAAGAGCTGGAAAAACTTCAGCGCGAAGAGGGTTTGCAACAGCTGCAAATCATACCTTTATTGGCATCAGTAAGCAATAAAGAAAAAATGCTGGGCATCTTTCAGGCTTGGCAGCCCCATACGGTCTTTCATGCGGCGGCATATAAGCATGTACCTATGGTGGAGATGAATGCCGCCGCTGGGGTGCAGAACAATGTCTTCGGCACCCTCTACACCGCACAGGCGGCGCAGCAAGCAGGGGTGCGCCATTTTGTGCTGATCAGCACCGACAAAGCGGTGCGCCCAACCAATGTGATGGGCGCCAGCAAGCGCGTGGCAGAACTGGTATTGCAGGCCTTGCAGGCTGAGCAAGAAGCTCCCAACAGCGCGCCCGAGCCTGCCCAAGGCGTGGTGGGGCAGGTCAAAGCGGCCTTGAGTAGTAGCCAAAAAATCCAAATCAAACAGCCCACCTGTTTTTCTATGGTTCGCTTTGGCAATGTCTTAGGCTCATCAGGATCCGTCATTCCGCTGTTCCGCCAGCAAATTCAAAACGGTGAAGCCATTACCCTGACGCATCAAGATGTGACGCGCTATTTCATGAGCATCCCCGAGGCGGCGCAACTGGTGATTCAGGCTGGCGCGATGGCTACAGGCGGTGAAGTGTTTGTGCTGGATATGGGCGAATCGGTGCGCATTTACGATTTGGCCGAGCGCTTGATTCAACTATCGGGCTTGAGTGTGAAAAACGCAGCCAACCCGCATGGCGACATCGAGATTCGTATCACAGGCCTGCGCCCAGGCGAAAAATTGTATGAAGAGCTGCTGATAGGCGAGAATCCAGAAAGCACCCAGCACCCCCGCATCATGAAGGCACGAGAGGACATGCTGGCCTGGGACGAGCTGCGACCTCATTTGCAAGGCTTGTTGAGCGCCATTCGCCATAACGACATCGTGGCCATACAGCAAACCTTGCAAATCTTGGTTGCTGGTTATCGTTCAGAACAAAAAATCGTGGATTTGCTCTACAGCGAATTTGGCGACAGCAGAGCACCAATGGGCATAGCGCAGGAAGAATTGTGGTTGCAAGGGGCTTAGTGCCCAGCGCTTGCGGCTAAGATGCGCGGCTTATGCTGCAGCTGCAATACTTACACCGTTTCGAATGGCTCATCGGCTGGCGCTACGCCCGCGTCGGGCGGCGTGGGCGCGGCAATGGTTTTATTTCTTTTATCTCCGGCGTTTCTATGCTGGGCATCGCGCTAGGGGTGGCGGCGCTCATCATCGTGCTATCGGTGATGAATGGCTTTCAAAAAGAGGTGCGCGATCGCATGTTATCTGTGGTCTCGCATATTGAAATCTATGCCCTGCAAGGCGACTTGCTGGACGATGCTGCCGCGATGGGAGCCGCTCGCAGTTTGCCGCAGGTGCAAGCCAGTGCCCCCTTTGTAGCCGCGCAGGCTTTGATCGCCAGAGGCGATACCATGCGTGGCGTATTAATGCGCGGCATAGACCCGAGACAAGAGGGCAAGGTGGCCGATGCCTTGGCCGCCCAACCCGCTTTGGCCGCCAGTCTAGCCTTACTGCAAGCAGGCAGTTACCACACCGTTTTGGGTGCAGATTTAGCACGCAACTTGGGCGTTGAGGTCGGCGATAGCGTCACCTTCATCGTACCCAGCGGCCAGCCCACGCTGGCGGGCATCGCGCCGCGTTTACGCCAGTTCACCGTAGTGGGCTTGCTGAACTCTGGGCATTACGAATATGACTCGGCGCTGGCGCTGACCAGTTTGCAAGACGCACAACGCCTAACGCGCACTGCCGTGGGTTTGCGTTTAAAACTGCGCGATTTACATCAAGCGCCACAAGTGGCGGCTGATTTGCAGGCTGCCTTGGGACCCGATTTTGTGGTGCGCGACTGGACCCAGCAAAATCGCACTTGGTTTGCGGCGGTACAGCTGGAAAAACGCATGATGTTTATCATTCTCACCCTCATCATTGCAGTCGCCGCCTTCAACTTGGTCAGTACTTTGGTCATGAGCGTGACGGACAAAGCGGCCGATATTGCGATATTGCGCACCTTGGGTGCCAGCCCGCGCAGCATCATGGGCATATTCATGGTCCAAGGCGCGTGGGTTGGTGTGATAGGCACATTTTCGGGGTTACTACTAGGTTTATTGGTGTCCTACCATATTGATGTGCTAGTGCCCGCGCTAGAGCGCCTGCTGCGCACCAACTTTCTACCCAAAGATGTATATTTGATCAGTAGCATGCCCAGCGACCCGCAACTAGCCGACATGGTGCCAATCACGCTGATTGCTTTGCTCTTGGCCTTTGTCGCTACACTCTACCCGAGCTGGCGCGCCAGCCGTGTGCAGCCTGCACAGGCGCTCAGATAAGGCCATTTTCACTATTAAAAAAATGAGCTGCTCAGGCAGATAATTCGAGCCAATGTGCCAAAAATAAGCAAAAAAACTTAAGGCCTGAAACGTTGGTGGCTAGGGTTCCACTTGGACGCGGCTAAAGTGCCCAGATGCTTCATACCCGCGCGGCAATGGTTGTCATCACTTTAGCGGCGATGCGCATCGCACCTTTGATAGCGGGCGGCAAATCGCGTGCGCCTAGTGCAATCGCATGATCGCGGTGCTCTAACTCTTCACGCTGCATCTGTTGCAAAATTTCACGGCTATGGAGGTCTTCTGCAGGTAGGCGATCTAGATGACTTTGCAAGTGCGCGCCAACTTGCAACTCGGTTTCCGCAACAAAGCCCAAGCTCCAATCGTCCCCCAATTTGGCCGCGCCATAACCGATGGCAAATGCGCCTGCATACCACAAGGGGTTGAAAACCGAAGGGCGGGCCTGTACCTGCGCCAAGCGTTTTTCCGTCCAGGCCAGATGATCGGTTTCTTCTTGCCCTGCGCGCACCAAATGTTCGCGCAGCACAGCGTTGTGAGTGGCTAGAGCCTGGCCGCTATAAAGTGCTTGGGCGCATACTTCACCTGTGTGGTTCACGCGCATCATGCTGGCCACCGCTTGTTGCTCAGCCTGATTTAAATCAGGTACAGGCGTTCGTACAGCATCAGCCGCACGGGCGCTAGACGCAGGGGCAAACACTGTACGCAGCGCCAAATCAGCTGCACCGATCCAAGCATCGAAAGCGCGAGGGGGGGGAGGACTAAGTGGGGACTTGAGCATAAATACCTAGTGTAAACCCTAGCTCTTTAGGGTTTTTTGCCGCGTTTGCGCGACGAAACTAGAAAAACTTGTGCTCACAGTTTACTACCTCTGGCTATTTCTTAGAAAATGGTGGGCGATAGGCGGCCTAGGGGAATAAAGCCCAGCTAGGCGTTTGGTCTTTTTCGATGAACTTTCAATCGATGTTTTGGAGCGAACCCATGAAACAACATTCTTTGATCCTAGCGGCAGCGCTCGCTAGTGTCTGTGCTGGCAACGCCTTGGCGCAAAGCAGCAATAGCGTTGAGCTGTACGGCATTGCCGATGCCTATATCGGCTCGCAATCGGTTTACCAATACACCGGCTACGACACCGTAACTGGTCAGTTCATTGCCAGCAAAACCTCACAAGCCGTGGTCGATTCAGGCGGCTTAAACCAGAGCCGTTTAGGCATTCGCGTCAAAGAAGACTTGGGCAATGGGCTGTCGGCTTTTGTGAATCTAGAACAGCCTTTAAATCTGGACACCGGCACAGGCGCAGGAGCCGCGCGCCGCAGCGTCATCGGCCTGCAATCAGCAGGCTGGGGCACACTCTCTTTAGGCCGTCAAGCCAGCTCTTACCACGATCTGCACACCGATTTTGATGTGCAAGCTGATGATCGTTTTAGCGCCATTGGTGGTCTGCCCCTCAGTGCTGCGGCCATGACGCAAGTCGCCGCTTTCCGTCTGTGCGAGGCAGAAGGTGCTGCTTGTACAGGCAATTTTGGCGCGGGTGGCAATCAAAGTGTATTCAATGACACCATCGCTGTGATCAACGGCAATGGCTACGCTGCGCGCACTGGCGCTTTCGTAGGCTACCAAAAACGCTTTGATAACAGCCTGCGCTACGACAGCCCAGACTTTGGTGGCTTCAGCGCCTCAGCTTCTATCGGCTTGGGCGAAAACAAAACCGCAGGTGCGAAAGCGGCTATCAGCAGTGCGTTGAGCCTGCGTTATGTCAACGGCCCCTTGGCCTTGGGTCTGGCTCACCAAGTAGATCAAGAACAAGCACCAGCCGTGATAGTTTTACCTGGCTCTGGCACGCCTGTAGGCATCGCTCCAGCTGGCGGCAAAATCAAGCTACAAAACACCATGGTCGCGGGTTCTTATGATTTTGGCGTAGCACGCGTGAACGCTGGTTTCAATGTGGCGAAATACAATTTGGTTGGTGTGCGTAACCAAAAAGAGTTATTCATTGGTGCCTCTGTACCGATGGGCGCGCTGACTTTGGTTGGTCAATACGGCCGCTCAGAAGGCAATAGCTTGAAAGATGCCAGCAGCTTTGCGGGCGAAGCGCAATACGCACTATCTAAACGCAGCACCGTGTACGCTGCCTTTAACAGTAGCAAATTGCCGTCTTATACCAATAATGTGGTTGGCTTCGGTCTGCGCCATGTGTTCTAAGCTGACAGCAGCTTAAAAGCTGTTGTACAAACTGCAAATCCCCGCTTAAGCGGGGATTTTTTATGGGCGGATTCAAGTACAAAGTGCAAGCCTATTTAGGCGTATCAGCACTAGCCTTAGCCGCCATGATGCCTTGGCTGCGCGCTGCCAGCGCAATGAGCAGCAACACAGGCAGCCCTAAGCAGGCTGTGGCAATAAAGAAATGATCCCAGCCATAAGCATCGACAAACTCGCCCGAAAAGCCGCCGATAGTTTTGGGCAGCAGCACCATCATGGAGCTAAGCAGCGCGTATTGCGTGGCTGAATACTGCGTGCTGGTCAGTCCTGATAGATAGGCGATAAAGGCTGCGGATGCCAAGCCGCTGGCGAAATTGTCGGCAGAGACCACCAGAGTCAGCCCCCAGACATTGCGGCAGGCCAATTCTGCCCCAGCACCCGCGCCCCAGCCCCATAGCCAAGCGAAGAGCAAATTGGTCATGGCACTCAAAATGGCACCCAGCATCATCATGCGCAGCACGCCAAAACGCGTAGTCAACGCACCGCCGACAAAAGCACCTGCCACGGTCATGGCTACGCCATAAATTTTGGTCACGCTGGCCACTTGCGTTTTGCTGAAGTGCATATCCACATAAAAAGGGCCGGCCATCACACCCATGACGATGTCACTAATACGATAGACCGCGATCAAAGCCAAAATCACCACCGCGTGCCAGCCGTAGCGACGCAGAAAGTCAGCAAAGGGCGCGACGAAAGACGCTTGCGTCCACGCTAATGCGCGCTGCTGCCTGCTGCCTGCTGCGGGCCTGTAACGCGCCCCCACATGACTAACGGCCAAACCCAGCGCCAACAGCCCAAAGCCCGCTAACCACGCACTGGGCGAACCAACAAGCCCTGCCAAGTTTTGCCACCAAACCGCACCAGCCGCGCCCGCCAGCATCATGGCTACGGCCAAGGCAAAGCTAACAAAGGCCGCTATACCCCATACAGGCACACCAATTTGGCTGGTATGCGCTAATAAAGCCTGATATTGCGCTTGATTCTTAGCCATATCGCGCTGCACAGGCTCTGGGCTAAATAGCACCGTCAAAACACCTACCCCCATAGATGCTGCCATGACTAAATAGGCAAAGCGCCAAACACTGGGGTCATAGGCGATGGGCGTGCTATTGGCAACTGTGGTGGCGCTTGCGCTGGCAGCGAGTGCCGCTGTGCCATGCCCCGCAACACTGGGGTTGGAACTCGCTGGGTTTTGCCACAGCTGCCAGAAGCCCTCTTGCATGGTGCAAGCCAGCTCGGTAACTAGGGGCTGGGTTTCAGCGCGCGCGGCTAGCCAAAGTGCGCCCGCCCCCGCCCAAATCATGGCCAAGCGATAACCCGCTTGATAAGTCGCTGCCAGCGCCCCTTGCTCCGCTGCAGGGGCAGATTCAATGCGAAAGGCATCCAGCGCAATATCTTGCGTAGCCGACGCGAAAGCCAGCGCCAAAGCGAGATACACCGTCATTTCCAAGCGTTTTTGCGGGTCGTTCAGCGCCATACCTATCAAGGCGGCTATGGCCAAAGCTTGCGCCAACAATAGCCAACTGCGCCGCTGCCCCAAACGGCCTAGTACGGGCAGGCGCACCTTATCCACCAGTGGCGCCCATACCCATTTGAAGGCGAACAGCAGCCCCACCCAAGACAGATGCCCTATGGTGGATTTATCTATACCCGCTTCGCGCAGCCAAAAGCTCAAAGTGCCAAACAGCAATAAAAAAGGCAGGCCTGCGGCAAAGCCCAAAAAAGCCATGCGCAGTGCTGCTGGATGGGTATAAGCCTGCCAAGCCTCACGCCAGCTGCGAACGCTCGCAGCGGCGGATGCGGGATCAGGTGTGGGAGAGAGATCGGCACTCATAGTGCAGCCAGTGTAGCGAAAAGCCCAAGACTAGACTCGGGCTTTTTAAGCATCTTTTAGGCAGTTTAGGCCGAAATATCTGCCTGGGCAGCTATTGTTTTTTCAACGCACCAAAATTTCGACGCGGCGATTAGCAGCTTCAGCCACTTCATCGGCAGTGGGCACTATCGGTTCGCGTTCACCACGCCCTACAGCGCGCACCCGAAAAGCTGCAAAGCCTTGGTCGATAAAAACCTGCCTTAAGGCCAAGGCGCGTTCACGCGAGAGACGATCGTTTTGCGCTGCATCACCAACGCGGTCAGTGTGGCCAACGATGATGATTTCACCGCCCTCCATCGCTTTGGCTTGGGCTTGAATTTGTGGCAACAGCGCCTGTGACTCAGGGACTAAATCCGTACTGCCTATCAAAAAATTCAAGGTGTAGCGGTAACCCGCTGCGGGCTTGAGCGCCAGCACTTGCGCGTAGTTTTGGGCCACTTCCTCAGCGCTGCTTTGCGCCGTGCTAATGCTGCTGCCCGCCCCGACTTTGCCTTGCACATAGGGCTGATCTATCGTGGCGCTGGCTTTAGCAGTTTGCAGCGTAACTGCGCTGGCACTGCCGTCAGCCTGCGGCAAGAGCGTCACGCGCAATTGGGGCGCGCAAGCACTCAAACTGAATATGACCGCAGCCAGGGTCGCAGTCAGGGTGGCGAGCTTGTTCTTATTCATCGATGGCCTTTGCCTCTAAAACAAAATCCGTACCACGCACCCCAATAACGGCCGAGGGCGCTTGTACTTTCAAACTCTCAGGATCTTTTTTGCTGATCAGGCCGGTGATAAGACGCAACTGCCCGCCCAGAAATTCCAACAAAATATTGCCCTCTTGCGTCGTGCTATTGAAGGCGTATTCACGCACCACCACACTGCTGCGCGCGCCTAGCACCAATTCCGTGCCATCGCTCAGGGTCAGGGATGCGCCTGCATCCTTGCCTGCGTGTACGCGCTCGCCCACTGCGAGTGCGTCGCCCGAGGCCACAGGGCGGGTTGACTCTTTGCCCGCAGCGCCGTCAACAGCCGCTTTAGGGCGTATAACAACCGTCCCTTGAACTTTTTTAAAGATCGCGGCCTGCTCGGCTTTGTCGGCGTCGATGCCATGGCCTTCGGGAGCCGCATACGCCACCGCATTGGCAGCCAAGGCAGGCTGCTCTGCAGCAGCCCCAAAAGGGCTGTAGGCCAAAGACAGCAGGGCTGCCAAACCGATAGGGATAGAAAAATTTCGCAGAGCTTGCGGCATAGTTTTCGGTCTTGTCGTGAAAATCAGGGGAAGTCGTTCATGCTGAGTATCGTGCAAGCGCCATAGTGGCAAGCGTGCATCTTGCACAGTTTAGGCAACTTTCGACAGCTACTGTCAAGACAGGTGTTTGCCCAAAATCCCTGCCAGCTTGAACATATTCACCTGCGCTTGTCCATCAAACACCGCTTGCAGCTTGGCATCGGCATTGATCAGGCGCTTGTCTTTAGCATCTTGCAGATTGTGGGTTTTGATGTAGTCCCACAGCAGTTTGGTGGCTTCACCTCGGCCGTATTGCCCATCGCCTATGACTGCCGCCAGTGCGGCGGAAGGTTGCAGATTGCCCGCACGGGGTGCTTTGGGCTTTTTCTCGGCCGGGGCTTTTTTGGCCGCCACTTTCTTAGCTGCCGTTTTTTTCGCGGCTACTTTTTTAGCCGCTGCGCCGCCCGCGCCGCGCCTAGGGAAGACTTTGCCGTCAGCGCGCGGGGCAAATTCAAACACCACCTTGCCTTCCGAGTCGCTCCAGGCCAGCATGGCTTTAAAGGGGCGGCGTGTGCGCATAGAGACGAAGTGCTCCAGCTCATCGGTCTTGCCTGTGGCCAGCAGCTTTTGCATTTGTTCGCGTTCAACTGGTTGCTGCAAAATGATTTTGCCGCTTTTGAAGTTGCAACTGGGTTTGGGCTGCTCGGCTGTGGGCACGGCTTTTTCGCAGACGAAATGCGTGCTGGATTCAAACACGCGGCCGCTACAAACAGGACAGGCTCCCAGGCTATCTTGCGCCGCAAAATCTTGTAGCTCGCCTGATTCCTCTTCTTTTTGGCCAAAATCGAATTCAAGCTTGTAATTGTGCAGCTCTTCATCGCGCACCAATTGCAGCTCGGCCACAAAAGGCCAACCCGCCTTAGAGCGAAAGCCCTCCAGCGGGCCTATGCGTTTAGCCGCCAGCAAAGCATCCGCTTCTTGCGGCGCCAAAGTGCGCCCGCCTGGGGTTTTGGGCATGGAAAAGCCGCAGGCTTGTTTGCCCGCACTGGCATTGCCGACACAGGCAAAACGGCGGTAATTCTCTTGCACTTGGCCGCCGCAATTGGGGCAGGGGTGGCCTAGAGTGGCGTAATCGCCGGGGATGGTGTCTCTGTCGTATTCCTTGGCTTTTTTCACCATGCGCTCGGTCATGGCGGCAATCTCTTGCATAAAACTTGCGCGGCTGAGTTTGCCGTGCTCCATCTGCGCCAGTTTGTATTCCCATTGGCCTGTGAGTTGTGGGCGCGTGAGTTCATCCACCTGCAAGCCGCGCAGCAGAGTCATCAACTGAAAAGCCTTAGGCATGGGGATGAGTTCACGGCCTTCGCGCATCAGGTATTTTTCAGTCAGCAAGCCTTCAATAATCGCCGCCCGTGTGGCCGGCGTGCCCAAGCCTTTTTCCTGCATGGCGGCTCGCAGCTCGTCATCTTCTATGAGCTTGCCCGCGCCTTCCATAGCGCCCAATAGGGTGGCCTCTGAATAACGCGCAGGCGGGCGCGTTTTCAGCGCCTTGCTCTGCACTTGTTCTACGGGCGGTTGCTCACCCGCGGCTACGGCAGGCAGGGTTTGGTTTTTGCCACTATCTTTATCGTCTTTACTGTCTTTATCCGCGATTTCGCTGGCCGCTTCTTTGCCATAAATGGCCAGCCAACCAGGCTCGACCAAGACCTTGCCTTCGGTTTTGAACTGGTGCTCGGCGGCCACGGTGCTGATGCGCGTGGTCACGGCGTATTGCGCTGCGGGATAGAACACCGCCATAAAGCGGCGCGTGACCAGATCGTAGATTTTTTGCTCGGCCTCAGACAGACCCGTGGGCGGCTGCGGCGTGGGGATGATGGCAAAGTGGTCACTCACCTTCGTGTTATCAAACACGCGTTTGCTGGGGCGCACCATGCCCTGATCCAGCGCGGTTTGGGCATGCGGCGCTAGGTGGCGAGCGCCGCTGGCGGCCAGCGCCGCCAAGGTAGTTTTCACGGTGCCGATATAGTCTTCAGGCAAATAGCGCGAATCGGTACGCGGGTAAGTCAGGGCTTTGTGGCGCTCGTACAAGCTCTGCGCTAGGCTTAGCGTGGTTTTGGCGCTGTAGCCAAATTTGCCATTGGCTTCGCGTTGCAGGCTGGTCAAATCGAACAGCAGGGGCGAGGCTTGGGTCGTGGGTTTGGTTTCTTCGCGCACCACGGCGCTTTGCCCACGGCAGGCAGCCACAATAGCCTCGGCCTGCGCTTTATCCCACAGGCGATCGGCTTTTTTGTCGGCGTCGTCGGCATTTTTTTTCCAGTTGGCATCAAACCATTTGCCGGCATAGCTGCCCGCTTGTGCGGCAAAGTCGGCGTGAATTTCAAAATAATCGCGGGCGATGTGTTTGCGGATTTGCTCTTCGCGCTCGACCACCACGGCCAGCGTGGGCGTTTGCACCCTGCCAACGGTAGTGAGGAAAAAGCCACCATCGCGGCTGTTAAACGCCGTCATGGCGCGGGTGCCGTTGATGCCCACCAACCAATCGGCTTCCGAACGGCTGCGCGCGGCATCGGCCAAGCCCTGCATTTGCGCGTTGCTGCGCAGTTTGCTAAAGCCTTCACGGATGGCTTGCGGCGTCATGCTTTGCAGCCACAGGCGTTCCACAGGTTTGCCACCTTTTTCGCCGAAAGCGTACTGTTCAATCAAACGAAAGATCAACTCGCCCTCGCGCCCCGCATCACAGGCGTTGATGAGTTTGTCCACATCCTTGCGCTTGGCTTGGCGCACCACCGCAGCGAGGCGACTTTTGGTTTTGTCCACGGGCTTGACATCAAAATGCGGCGGTATCACGGGCAGATGCGCGAAGCTCCATTTACCGCGTTTGACATCGTGGCTTTCAGGCGCTTGTATTTCCAGCAAATGCCCCACGGCGCTGGTGACGATATAGCGCTCGTTTTCAAAATAGTCGTCGAATTTGTCGAATTTGCCCACTTCAGGCGTGAGCGCACGCACGATGTCTTGAGCAACTGAGGGTTTTTCGGCAATAACGAGGGTTTTCATAGAGTGACCAGTGCGAGGGGTGGGGCATGATGGCGCGGGCTGCGCACTACAATCGCCCCTCATGCGCGCGCCTGCGCGCGCACATGCATACGATAACGATAACAAACTTTCCCTTCCCCGCCATGCCTAAGCGCCTTGCCGCCCAAATCGCCCCCCCTATTGACGACGACCTGAACCACTGGAGCGAGGCGCGCATCGCGCGCGCCTTGGCCGCAGGCAAAGCCGTACCACGCAAAGAGAAACTTCAAGTGCGCTCATCGCCTATCCATGGCAAGGGTGTGTTTGCGCGCGTAGCACTCAAAAAAGGCGAGTTGGTACTGGAGTATTTGGGCGCCATCATCAATTGGCCCGAAGCCCTGCGCCGGCACCCGCACGACCCCAGCCAGCCGAACCACACTTTCTATTTCGCATTGGAAGACGAAGACGGTGTGATAGACGGCAACGATGGCGGCAACCGTGCGCGCTGGATCAATCACAGCTGCAACCCCAATTGCGAAAGTCAAACCAAAGGCCGGCGTGTTTGGGTGCGGGCTTTGCGCGATATTGCCGCTGGAGAGGAATTGAATTACGACTACGCCCTCGTCCTAGACGAGCCCTTAACACCGCAGCTAAAAAAAGATTACGAATGCCGTTGTGGCAGCAAGAACTGCCGCCACACCATGCTGGCTCTGGAGGATTAAATGCCAAGCACTGCAGCCCCCGTTTTGATTGCAGGCGGCGGCATCGCAGGTTTGGCTGCGGCCTTGGCGCTGGCGCAGCGCGGGCAAACCAGTTGCGTGTATGAACGCGCCAGCCATTTCAGTGAATTGGGCGCGGGCGTGCAGCTCGGGCCCAATGCCTTATGGGTTTTGCAGCAATGGGGCTTGCTGCCCGCTATTGAGGCGCAAGCCTGCCGCCCAGACGCGCTGCATGTGCGCGCTGCCACCAGCGGCAAAAGTTTGAGCCGCATAGCACTGGGGCAGGCGCTGCACAAGCGTTATGGCCTGCCCTATCTCACCATCCACCGCGCCCATTTGCACCAAATTTTGTTGCAAGCCGCGCAAAACCAGCCCCAAATTACCTTGCACAGCAGCGCCAGCGTGCAAGGCTACAAAACGCATGGGGATGATGGTGTAGAGCTGATATTTGCCCGTGGCCTGCCTGCCGCGGGCAGTGCGCTGCTGGCCTGCGACGGGGTTTGGAGCCGCCTAGCAGCCCAGATCAACCCGCAATTGCGCTCGGCAACTTACAGCGGGCATATGGCTTATCGTGCCTTGCTGCCTATGGCGCAGGCCACCTTGTTATTGCCCGCAATCGAGCAAGAGGTAGGCATTTGGTTAGGGCGCCGCGCCCATGTGGTGCATTACCCCGTGGATGC
>CAZSPW010000020.1:0-11771 GCA_964608575.1 uncultured Burkholderiaceae bacterium
TTGATGGTGATGTCGAGTATTCGGCCGATGCGCTTGAGGGCGCGCAAGACGCGCTAGAAGAAGTCAGCGCCAAAGTACTCAAAGGCGATGTCAGTGACGCCGTTGCCAGCGAGGTGCTGGCCACTATTGCACGGCAGGAAAACTTGAACGGCATGATACGCCGCTCTGTTATGGATACGCGCCGCGCCCTGTCCTTCATGATGCGCTCGAAAATGCTCACGCCGCAGCAGTTCGAAGAGGCGCGACAAACCGCGCGCGATATTGAATCCCTGGAAGGCCACACCGCTTTTATCTTCGACAAAATCAACTTCTTGATGGATGCCACCGTCGGTTTCATCAACATCAACCAGAACAAAATCATCAAAATCTTCTCGGTAGCCAGCGTTGCCCTGCTGCCGCCCACACTGATCGCCAGTATCTACGGCATGAACTTCCAATATATGCCTGAGCTGAACCATAAACTTGGCTACCCCTTGGCTCTGGGCCTGATGGCTTTATCGGCACTCGGGCCTATGCTCTACTTCCGCAAAAAGGGTTGGTTGAAATAAGCGCGCTGCTATTGCCCTAGCCAACAGGCAGAAAAGGCCGTATCGGCCGATCCACAGACAAAAGGCGCTGTATCGAGCGCCCCTCTGCCTTATGGCCTTATTGGTGCAGTTTTTGGCACAAATTCGGCGTTTTTTGCCATTTATGCGTTTTTTGTTCCATCGCTGGAACAATACAAGCACTTGCTGCTTTGCTATTGTTTTAAACAATATTTTCAAGAAAACTTTAGGGAACTATCGCCGTCAAATCTGCCTGAGCGGCTCACTTTTTTGATGGGTTTTTTACTAATTTGGGCTACTTTAAGCTACTTTGGGCTTGCTTTTATGTCGCATCAAAGCTGTGCGGGCACGATGGGGCGCCGTCTTTTGCCCCCTGATCTCGGTTCGGGCTGTGCTAGCGCAGTCTAAGCCGCTAGGCATTTCGCTATCATGCGCTCCATGCCAAACTCCACCACGCCCTTGTTGAAAATCGACCAACTCAGCATCGCCTTTGCGGGCGTGACCGTGGTGCAAGATGTGAGTTTGCAGCTCGATTCGGGGCAGCGCCTGGCGCTAGTGGGGGAGTCGGGTTCGGGCAAATCCCTCACAGCCTTGGCCGTCATGGGGCTGCTGGAAGCCAGCGCGCAGGTATCAGGCAGGATTTGTTTTGGCGGGCAAGAGCTGTTGTCCTTCAGCCCTAGGCAGTGGCGTGGCCTGCGCGGCAGCGATATTGCCATGGTTTTTCAAGAGCCGCTGACAGCGCTCAACCCACTCATGAGCGTAGGCGCGCAAATCGCCGAGGTTTTAACACTCAAATTGGGTTTGAGCGCCCCTGCAGCTGCCCAGCGCGTACACGATTTGCTAACTGAAGTGGGCTTGCCCGAAGCAGCCCTTACCGCCCAAAAACTACCACACACTTTGAGTGGCGGCCAACGCCAACGCGTCTGTATCGCCATGGCGCTGGCGGGCGAGCCTAAATTGCTCTTAGCAGACGAGCCCACCACCGCGCTAGATGCCGATTTGCGCCAGCAAATTTTAGATTTGCTGCTGCGCCTGCAACAACAACGCGGTATGGCTGTGCTGCTGATCAGCCATGATTTGCATTTGGTACGCCGCTTCGCCCAGCGCGTAGCCGTGATGCAGGCTGGGCGCGTGGTGGAAAGCGGCCATAGCGATGCGATTTTTCAACACGCACAACACCCTTATACACAGCAACTACTGGCTACGCTGCATTTGCGCCGCCTACAGCCTGCGCAAAATCTGCCTGTACTGCAAGTGCAAAATTTGTGTGTGGATTACCCTGCCCAAAGGCAAAACTGGCAACAGTGGTTGGCCCATCCCTTGAAGCGCCCGACTTGGGCGGCGCTGCAAGGCGTATCTTTTACCTTGCGGCGCGGCGAAACTTTGGGCGTAGTGGGGGCATCAGGTTCGGGCAAATCGACTTTAGCCATGGCGCTGCTAGGTTTACAGCGCAAAGCCAGTGGTGAGCTGGCTTTTCCCGCTAGCGGGCAGTCTTTACCGCTTTGGCCTTGGGCTGCGCCTAAAAAAGCGCAAAAAATGCTGCGCCGCCATATTCAGGTGGTATTTCAAGATCCTTACTCTTCCCTCTCGCCCCGCCAATGTTTGGCACAAATCGTGGCTGAGGGGCTAGTGGTGCACGCCCCTGACCTGCTGCCGGAGTTTTGCAAAAATGGCCGCGCTCCGGCCATGCCGCGCCGCCAACGCCTGCTGCACGGCGCTGATGGGCTGGCCGTGGCGCTGCGCCAGCGTGTATTAGCAGCTTTGGCCGAAGTAGGGCTGCACCCCAGCGACTTTGCAGATTTGCTATCGCGCTACCCACATGAATTCTCAGGCGGTCAACGCCAGCGCATTGCCATTGCCCGCGCCTTGGTACTGCAGCCGCAAATTTTGGTGTTGGACGAGCCGACCAGCGCCTTGGATGTCACGGTGCAAGCCCAAGTGCTGGCACTCCTGCAAAGCCTACAAAAAACGCGCGGCCTCAGCTATATTTTGATTACCCACGATCGCAGCGTAGTGGACGCATTGGCTCACCGTGTGCTGCACCTCAAAGCGGGGCAGATCGACAGCCTCAGCGATTGGCAGCCGAACGCAGCAGCTGCAAGCCTCTACGATTTGTAAATAGCCCCCAGCTAGCTCCCAGCCAGCAGCAAACACGATGCAAAAAAAAGGCTGCCGCAGCAGCCTATTGCTCGAGCCATTGCTGCGACCTTAGAGCCAATAAACCAAGATATAAAGCAGCAACCAAACAACATCAACAAAATGCCAATACCACGCTGCGCCTTCAAAACCAAAATGGCGCTTGCTGGTGAAGTGGCCATTTTGCAAACGCAAGGTAATGAAAAGCAACATCAACATACCCAAAAACACATGGAAGCCGTGAAAGCCCGTCAACATAAAAAAAGTCGAGCCATACATACCTGAGGACAGCTTCAGGTTCATTTCGCTATACGCGTGGTGGTATTCATAGCCTTGGAAAAACAAGAAAATAATCCCCAGCAGCACAGTCGCCCACATAAAACGAATAGTTTTGGGCCTATTGTCTTGCAGCAGTGCGTGGTGCGCGATGGTCAAGGTCACCCCTGAAGTCAACAAGATCAAGGTATTTATAGTAGGCAGCGAACCCATCAAGCCTTTGAACCAGCTTTGCGCCCAAACAGCGGCATCGGCCACAGGCATCATGGGCATAAAAGGCTCGATGGTATTGGCAGGTGAGCCTGTAGCACCCACGGCTGCACCAGCGGCTGAGCTGGGCCAAAAACCATTAAATCCAGGCCATAAAAGCGCATTTTCCACATTCGCCAAATTGGGCAAAGCATTTGCACGCCCCCACCATAGGGCGGTGAAAAATGCACCGAAGAACATCACCTCGGAAAAAATAAACCAACTCATGCTCCAGCGGTACGAGTAATCCACTTTATGGCCAAACAGCCCCTGCTCGCTCTCGCGCGCGGCATCACGCATCCAGAAAAACAGCACACTGAGCCAGCCAGCCAAGCCCACCAATAAGGACCATTTACCCCAAGCTACGCCATTGACCCACTGGCTTGCACCCAAAATCACAAAGAACAAAAAGAAAGCCGACCAAAACGGGCGCCCCGATTCAGCGGGCACATAGTAATAGGGCGTTTGCCCTGGGGTGTGTGAACTCATCGGGGGTTCTCCTCTTGCGCTAATGTGAAAGGGTGTTATGCAAAATTTATTTCATACGGTTTAGCTAGTAGCCCACTTGGCCGCCAACATCAAAACGATAACCAAGGCAAAGCAAGCCGCAATTCCGACAAAAATGATATGGAAAATATGGAGTTTTTTGATGTCTTCTTGGTAGTCTGCGCCTTTACGCACCCCAAAAAATGCCCATGCAATCGATACCACTGTGCGCCATATCGAGCCCTGGCGCGCACTGGTGTAACCCGCTGCGCCCTCGCCAGCATCAGGCGCATCCACTGGAGGCTGGGATGGGTCACGGCTCATGAGGCAGCCTCTTTCTTAACAGCAGGCGCTTGCCATGCGACTGGGGCTGCAGGAATTCCTTTGCCAACCTCAAAAAAAGTATAGGACAGGGTAATAGTGTGGACATCATGCGGCAGCTTGGGGTCAATCACAAAAACCACAGGCCAAGTTTTCTTTTCCCCAGGTTGCAGGTTGTATTGGGTAAAGCAAAAGCATTCGAGCTTATTGAAATAATTAGTGGCCTGCTTGGGCGCATAGCTGGGGATGGCTTGCGCTGCCATGCCGTAATTTTGAATATTCTCAAATTCATACATGACAGTGGCCACCTGCCCAGGGTGCACCCGCATACTGGCCACCGCAGGTTTGAATGACCACACCCCACGCGCATTGGCATCAAACTCGACCGTGATGCTGCGGCTGGTATCCACTTGCGTATTGCCAGGGGCTGCAGCCCGCGCTTTCTGTGGTAAGCCGCTTTCACCCACCGCTAGCACATTAATACCCGTGAATTCGCAAATCGCTTTATACATAGGCACCAGAGCGTAACCAAAGGCAAACATACCCAGTACGATGACGCAGAGCTTGCCCAGCATCTGAGCATTGGCGCTTTGGAACTTCTTCATAAGGCTCTAAGACGGCTTGGAAAACGCAAGATCAAGCACCCAAGACCAAAAAGCGCAGCATGATGCCGAAAAAGAATGCCAAGACTATGCCGAACAAAATCATGGCTAATCGGAAATTGGCTTTTTTTTGTTCTTCGGTTTTCATGCTTGGTCTATCCTAGGAAAAGCAGCTTACACCGACCAATTTAGGCCAGCACTCGCGTCGCGCTGGCGTCCACTTTGGGTGGTGTTTCAAAAGTATGGAAAGGCGCGGGGCATGGCACTTCCCACTCCAAGCCTTCTGCGCCTTTGCCATCCTCATCACGCCAAGGGTTATTGACGCGCACCGCCTCACCATTACCGCGCATAGCAGGCAGCACAATCCACAGGAAGAAATACACCTGCGCAATACCGAAAGCAAAAGCACCGACGGAGGCAATCGCATTGAAATCGGTAAACTGAATTGGGTAATCCGCGTAACGGCGCGGCATACCTGCCAAACCCAAAAAGTGCATAGGGAAGAAGGTAATGTTGAAAGAAATGATGCTCCACCAGAAATGGATTTTGCCGCGCGTCTCTTTGTACATCACGCCCGTCCACTTAGGACACCAATAATAAAAACCTGCAAACAAAGCAAAAAGTGATCCCGCTACTAAGACATAGTGGAAGTGCGCCACCACATAGTAGGTGTCTTGTAATTGGATATCCAAGGGCGCGACGGACAAAATCAAACCCGTAAAGCCGCCTAAGGTAAAGACAAATACAAAGCCCACAGCAAACAGCATCGGGGTTTCAAAAGTCATCGAACCTTTCCACATCGTCGCTACCCAGTTAAAGACCTTGACCCCTGTAGGAATCGAAATCAGCATAGTGGCGTACATGAAGAAGAGCTGACCTGTCACCGGCATGCCTGTGGTGAACATATGGTGCGCCCACACAATCATGGAGAGAATCGCAATCGAAGCAGTTGCATACACCATGGAGGCATAGCCAAACAGCTTCTTGCGTGCAAAGGCTGGAATCACTTGGCTGATGATGCCGAAAGCAGGCAAGATCATGATGTAGACCTCGGGGTGGCCAAAAAACCAGAAAATATGCTGGTACATCACAGGATCGCCCCCACCGGCGGGGTTGAAAAAGCTAGTCCCAAAATGGCGATCCGTCAGCGTCATCGTGATGGCACCTGCGAGCACAGGCATGGTGGCAATCAATAAATAAGCGGTGATTAACCAAGTCCAGCAAAACATGGGCATTTTCATCAGCGTCATGCCTGGCGCACGCATATTCAAAATGGTGACGATGATATTGATTGAGCCCATGATGGAAGATGCGCCGAGCAGATGCATAGCGAAAATCCCCGCATCCATGCTCGGGCCCATTTGCAGCGTCAAAGGCGCATACAGAGTCCAGCCCGCAGCAGGCGCACCACCTGGCATAAAGAAACTAGCAAGCAACAAAATCGCCGCCGGAATCATCAGCCAGAAAGAAAAATTGTTCATGCGTGCAAACGCCATATCGGATGCACCGATTTGCAAGGGGATCATCCAGTTCGCAAAACCCACAAACGCCGGCATGATGGCGCCAAACACCATGATTAAGCCGTGCATAGTCGTGAGCTGGTTGAACATCTCCGGGTTCACCAATTGCAAGCCAGGCTGAAACAGCTCGGCGCGAATCAGCATCGCCAGCGTGCCGCCGACCATCAACATGAAGAAAGAAAACAGCAGGTAAAGAGTGCCGATGTCTTTATGGTTAGTGGCATAAACCCAGCGGCGCCAACCGCTAGGCGCACCATGGTGACTGTGATCGTCATGCAGGACATGACCGTGGGCATCGTTAGGGTGCAAAACTGCGCTCATCTGAATCGCTCCTTCGCTTTTTCTCTTGGTTTTACTGTGCTGCAGGAGCAGCCGGGGCGTCGTCACACGCAGGGAAAGTGCCGGCACGCGCGGCTACAAACTCAGCAGGCTGCACGACTTGCCCAGATTTATTGCTCCAGTGGTTTTTGGTGAAAGTCACCACCGCAGCCAAATCGGTATCAGACAAATGCTTCCACGCTGGCATGGCGCCATTATTCTGCCCCTCCAACATCGTGTGCATTTGTTCGGCTTTACAGCCGAGCACTTTGGCCGAGCCATCTAGGGCTTTAATGGCGCCCGCACCTTTACCATTAGCTTGGTGACAGGCAGCACAATTGGCTGCATAGACTTTTTCGCCACGCACCATCAAATCACCCATTTGCCAAACCTTATTCGGGTCATCGGCAAGAGCGAGCGCTTTTTTCTGTTCTTGCTCTACCCAAGCGCTGTAATCAGCTTGCGATAGGACTTTCACATGAATGGGCATATACGCGTGTTCTTTGCCACACAGTTCAGCACACTGCCCATAGTAATCGCCCGTTTTCTCAGCGCGAAACCAAGTGTCGCGTACAAAGCCTGGAATGGCATCTTGCTTAATGCCGAAGGCGGGCACCATAAAGGAGTGAATCACATCGTTGGCGGTAGTGATAATGCGCACCTTCTTGTTCACAGGCACAACCAGCGGATGATCCACTTTGAGCAAGTAGTTATCAGGCCGCTGTGCCTGAGAACTGCCGTTATTGGATAGCTCTCGTTGCGCCGTATCAAGCGTAGAGATATAGCGCAAGCCCTCACCCTCACCGCGCAGATAGTCATAGCCCCACTTCCATTGGTAACCCGTGACTTTGATGGTCAAGTCTGAGTTGGTGGTGTCTTTCAAAGCCACCATCACTTTAGTGGCCGGCAAGGCCATGCCGATGATGATGAGAAAAGGCACCAAGGTCCAGCCTATCTCCACCCACAGCGGCTCGCTTAACTCTTGTGGTTTATGGCCAACCGATTTGCGGTGCTTCACGATGGAGTAAAACATGACCCCAAAGACACCCACGAAGATGATGGTACAGACAATGAGTAAGAACCAGTGCAGCCAGATTTGCTCACTCGCGATACGAGTAGCTGGCGCACCCAGATTCATTTGCAACACGGCTGGCCCGCCGGGCAAATCATTTGCTGCATTTACAGCGCCTGCTGCCAAAGCCAACGCCCCAGCGCTGACTCTTTGGTAGAGGGATAGATTCTTTTTACTCATTCTTCAGTCCCAAATTCGCTTGAAAGAAGTGTGTGCTTGGATAACAGCAAGCCACGCTGCGAGGGCTGAAGACGAAGAACAACACGCATCGAAATGGAAACGCGCCAGCCGTCATCGGGAGACGATAGCAGAGGGGCTAGAGAGCCAAACTGGAGGAAATTCTAGCGAGGTTTGATGGGGGTCAAAAAAATTGAAGGCTATTTTTCCCCATTTACGCAACAATCCTAGGGTTTTGATTTAGGAAAAAACCCTAGGATTTTCACTATCCGAATGCGACAATAGCACCCATGCTGCGCTACCAAATTATCCCAGTTACTCATTTTGAACAGAATTGCTCTCTCGTTTGGTGCGATCAAACGCAGGAAGCCGCCCTGATTGATCCAGGTGGCGATATTCCCAAACTGCAAGCCGCCATTGCTGCACTTGGGCTCACACTCAAAGCCATATGGATCACGCATGGGCATTTAGACCATGCAGGCGCAGCCGCCCCTTTGGCGGCGCACTATGGTGTGCCCATCATCGGCCCGCACCAAGCCGATCAATTTTGGATAGACGGCATGCCGATGCAAGCGCAAATGTTTGGTTTCCCTGCTGCGCAATCGTTCACGCCTACGCGCTGGCTGCAAGACGGCGATACGGTGCAAATTGGTCAGTGCACGCTGCAAGTGCGCCATACGCCTGGGCACACGCCTGGACATGTGGTGTTTTATTCAGCACAGGCGCAGCGCGCTTTTGTCGGCGATGTATTGTTTGCAGGCAGCATCGGGCGCACCGATTTTCCCCAAGGCAATCACCAGGATTTACTCAACAGCATCCGCCAAAAACTATGGCCTATGGGCGATGACACGGTATTTATACCAGGCCACGGCCCAGAAAGCAGCTTTGGGCAAGAGCGCCAGAGCAATCCCTTTGTGCGCGAAATCTAAGCTTATCCCCCTAAAATAAGACCCTTTGGGCATCCCATTCAGGAAAGCATTCGCTGTGTTCGCATCTTTGTCCTCCGCGCTGCGTACTTTTTTATTCATCAGCTTGGCTTTGTGTACTAGCTTGTCGGCGCAGGCCGCAACCATGGGACAGCTGCCCTTTATTCCTACGCGCTTTCATTTATGCAGCGTTGAGTTAGATGATTTAGAAGGCGATGCGCGCGAGGAAGAAATGCGCGCCTGTTTGAGCGCACGCTTCCACGCCGAAAGGCTGATACGCAGCCAATGTAATCAGCAAGTCAAGCAAATGCGTCCCGCGCCACGCAATGCGGATGAACGCTATCGCGCCCAACGCGATTGCTTTATCCAGCATCTAACCCAAAGCTATAAAGACCTACCGCAAAACAACAAAAATCGCAGCGACAGTGCCGCGCGCAGCCGTGCTGTGAATCCAGCCCAGCATCCTGCCCCGACGCAAGTCTCTAGTAGCAGCACCCCGAGTGGCTCAGCGCCAACTGAGAACGCCCCAACCAGCGCTGTCAATAACAGCCCCAGTGCTGTACCACCGGCAGCGGCAGCGCCCGCAGGCGAGCCCAGCCCTTAAACGCCTAGCTTGCGGTTTACACCCGTTTACGCGGCCTACCACGAGCAGCCGTTTGTACGCGCCGCCCAGTATCTAGCTGCAGCTGCATTAAAAAATCAGCATCGCCTACAGCCCAGCCCGCTTGCAAAGCCGCCATCCATGCCGGTGTATAGGCTTGCTGCAAGCCTTGGGCATAGCGCACTTCGCGCTCAAAAGGGGTGTTGCCCAATTGCCAAATCTCATCAGGGGCGGTTAAAAAACCCGTCATTTGCGCACGGTAAGTTGCCCCTAAAGCTGCGGCCTGCCCTGCATACCAAGCGGCCGAACTGTAGCGCCAGTCTTGCGCCTGCGGCACCAAAGCCAAACGCACAGGCTCCGCGTCTAAGGCCCATATACAAGGCAAGAAATGGCTGGATGCCTGCAAAATCCCAGATCGAAAGCGCCCTTCAAACAGGGTGCCTGTGCGGCCATATCGCTGATTGATGGTGCGTACAAAGCGGCGTGCGAGCTGCTGCACCCAGCGTGAAAGTGCTCCAGGTTGCTGTGGCCTGAGCAGCCAATGCATACCAGTGGGCAAGAGGCAAAAGCCCAAAACCTGCACAGGGTAGAGCGCCTGCGCTGCGCGCGCGAAGATCAAGGCGTCGGCGTAATCTTGCTCACTGACAAACACCGCTTGGCCATTATTGCCACGCAGCCCGACCCAATGCACCTGGCCGGGGATTTCTAAACGGGGCATTCTGGCCATTTTTAAGCCTATTTTTGGGGTTTTAAGCCGTCAAATCTGCCTGGGCAGCTCATCATTTAATAGTAATTTAGACACGCTTGGCGATGCTATCGACCCAGCCTGCCATATATAGCTGCAGCATCGTGCGCGTGGCCTCGTCTATCAATTCGCCCTGGGCATTAAACAACAGGTGCGCCTGCGGTAAAGCCAAGCGCTGCCCCGCCCATAACTGCAAACCCAGGGCGCGGATCATAGGCAAAGCACTGGCTTGGGCAATGGCCGTGCCGAAACTGCCCATCGTGGCACCGACCAAAGCCATAGGCTTATTCATCAACACACTGGGATTGTGCTCATTGGTGCGCGACAGCCAATCAAAGGCATTCTTCAATACGCCTGGAATGCCACTGTTGTACTCTGGTGTACTGACCAACAAAGCATCTGCAGCGCGCACTTTTTGTCGCAAGTTTTCTACTGCGCTAGGCCAAGTTCCCCCTGCTTCTAAATCTTCATTAAAAAAAGGCAGCTCATGCAGGCTGCACAATTGCACTTCCACGCCTGCAGGGGCTGCTGCCTGCATCGCACGCAGCAAAGCAGTATTCAAAGATGCAGCACGGAGGCTGCCAGAAATCGCCAAAATTTTCATTTTTAATAAGAGGGACAGAAAAGAAAGGGCCAAAGCATACCATTGCACCGATGGCGCTTGGGCTAGCAAAACTTGCCTAAGCCAATATCCCATAAAAAGACTATGGAATAGCCCCTGGCACTCTGACTGCCAGAGTGCTAATATAGCGACAAAAGGAGGGTTTTCCATATGACAACCGCCACTTATCCCATCACCACCAAAACCAGCAACCCTTGGGCCATGGTTCCGGCCTTAGGCGATTTAAATGCTTATATTGCTGCCGCCCAGCGCATGCCTATGCTCAGCGCGGAGGAAGAACGCAACGCCGCGCAAGAGTTTCGCCAGCAAGGCGACATCAACGCCGCTGGGCGTTTGGTGTTATCGCACCTGCGTCTGGTCATTGCCATTTCGCGCCAATACTTGGGCTATGGCTTACCCCAGGCTGATTTGATTCAAGAAGGCAATGTCGGTCTGATGAAGGCTGTGAAACGCTTTGACCCCGACCAAGGCGTGCGCTTGGTCAGCTATGCCATGCACTGGATCAAGGCAGAGATTCACGAATACATTCTGAAAAACTGGCGCATGGTCAAAGTCGCGACCACCAAAGCGCAACGCAAACTGTTTTTCAATCTGCGTTCCATGAAAAACGCCATGCAAGATGCAGATGAAGACAGCCTGCATCGCAGCGCCTTAAATAGCGCCCAAGTGCAGGAAATGGCGCAGCGCCTGTCGGTCAAGCCCGAAGAAGTGCGCGAGATGGAGCTGCGTATGCAAGGCGCAGATGTGGTGCTGGACCCCAGCCCCAGTGATGACGGCGAAGAAAGCTTTGCCCCTATCGCCTGGCTGGCAGACGACAGCCAAGAACCCACCGCCCTGCTGGAAGCGCGCGAGCGCGAAGCGCAATCTGACGGCGGTGTGCAAACTGCTTTGGCCAAATTAGACGAACGCAGTCGCCGCATCGTGCAGGCGCGTTGGTTAGATGTGCAGGACGATGGCACAGGCGGCGCTACGCTGCACGAATTGGCAGCCGAATACGGCGTCTCGGCCGAACGCATCCGCCAGATCGAGGTGCAAGCCATGAAGAAAATGAAACAGCATTTGCTGCAATACAGCCCCGCATAAAGTCGCGCAAAGGCCGCAACACAAAAGCAAAACGCCCCGCTTGCGGGGCGTTTTGCTGTGCACTTGGCTGGCTTTAACTTATTTCACCAACT